>JBBQWK010000266.1:0-3270 GCA_038210695.1 Alphaproteobacteria bacterium | reverse complement strand
CTTTTTCACGGCTGCTGGCCTTTGGGCATTGCAGGTTTCGGAGCAGGTGCGAGCATTGCTTTCAAGGTGGCAATAAATTCTGCATGGTTCGCGGTGCGGTGATCGGGCGGGTTTTGCGCCAGCAGCGCGGCGGCGGGCAGTTTGCTTTCAATTAAAATGGCGGTACAGCCGGCGTTTCGGGCGGAGATAATATCCGTCATGCTGTCGCCGATAAACCAGACATCGGGCCCCGGCGCAATGCCGCTGCCGGCAAGCGCATGGCGCACGGCTTCGGCATCGGGCTTGTCAATTTTCGCATCGCCTGCGCCGACAAGGGCGGAGAAGAATTTATCAAAGCCAAGGTGCGCTGCTTCCTGCCGCAAAATGGGGCCGCGCTTGGCGCTGACGACGGCAAGGTAAATGCCGTTATCCTTCAGCAGCTGTAAAACTTCCTGCGCCTGCGCATGGGTGCGGAGATGGTCTTTGATGCCGGCCTGATAGGCCTCAATATAAACTGTATCCGCCTCCGCCCAGCGGTCTTCACCGAACAACCGTGTAAACAGCACGCGGGCAGGGGGGCCGAGGTTCTGGCGCATTTCGGCGTCCGACCATGCGGCGCGGCCCATGTGTTTCAGCGTGATGTTGATGGCATTGCTGACGACGCCCCAGGTATCCACCAGCGTGTCATCCCAGTCAAAAATAATGGCGCGGGGCTTCTGCATGGCGTCTTTCGGGTGAATATAATGCGGCGTGGGCGGATTAAAGGGCAAAAACACGCGTTATGCAAGCCATGGATAAGGACAAAAGGTTATTTAATTACCTTAATTGTCATTTTTACTTGCCATTAAAACCAGAATCCTGATAAGTTTTAAACTTCTTTGCAACTTGTTCTGGAAAATAAGCTGATGGCACGGCGCTACCTGAGCGATATTTTCAATGGTCGAAGTTTCCGTCGCGCACTTGCGGTGACGGTGGCTTCCGCTGCGCTGTTCGCATCGCCCTTTATGACCGCGCCACTGGCGCAGACAGATGTGCCCGCATCCACCATTTCCACCGCAACCGACCCATGCCCGCCGACGGACGCGGCGCAGCCGGATGAGAATTACGAGCAGCAGCTCTTCCGTATCAATGACCCGTCCCCACCCAAGCGGTCATGGATATGAAAGCCGAAGACCGCATGCAGTTCTATCTCGATAAAATGTGCTTCACCGGCGACCAGATTGATACCGACAATAACCCGCGCGATGCCTGGCTGGTGACGGCGCTGAAAAACCTCAAAGCCTCCGACGATATGGGCGGGCCACTGCTGGCAATGGCGGCGGCGGATAAAATCCATATCTGTGCCATGCCGCATATGCCGGCGGGGACGGGCGCGCAGTATTTATCCGGCCATGACCTGGTGGCGGCGGGCATCAATGCCTCCATCCTCGGCGAGACGTTGGACCTTGCGCATGAATTCACCCATGCGGCGCAGCAGCGGAATAACCTGCTGACGTACTATTTCAAATGGGACATCCAGTCACGCGTGACCCGCAACCTTGTGGATGAAGCTGCGCCCATCGCGCTTGAATTCGCCGTCGCTTACGAGCGCAAATATGCAGGGGACGACAGCTACGTCGCCTATCTTAAAAAACATGACGCCGTGACCGCCTATACAGACCCCGCCAATCACGCGGCGTTCGAGGCGGCCTATGCCAAAAGCATTGACGGCGGCACAACAAAAGCCGACGCCTTGCGTGCTGGCGCGCATGCCGTGTTCGAGCGCGTGTTTGAAAGCGACAACTGGCGCAATTTCTATCTCAATAGCGAATTGAACAGTTACATCGACGATCTGGCGACCGGCAAGTTCAAGGATATAAAAGAAATCCAGCACGGTGCCTTTGGCCGTGCCGAAATCGACAAGGCGGGGAAGGTCGGCGACTTGCCCAGCTGGACCGCAGGCGCGAACGTGCCTGATTACACCAGTATCATGAGCCACGACCGCAAAATGGCCTGGGCTTTTGAAGCCGTGGATATCGCGCGCACACGCCTTGTGCTCGGCGATGACAACCCTGAAACGCGCACCATGAAAGTGCGCGCGACGCTGAACGGCAACCCTTATGTCGGCATGGATTTCAGCGCCGTTTCCAAAAAGGCCGCCGAGGCGCAATTCAGCGGCAGTTTCACCCTGACGTATCGTCTCATGGACCAGATTTTGGCCGCGCCGACTCAGGCGCCAAAAGTGCAATGCCCGTCGCCGGCAAAAGTTGCGGGCAGCACACCCACGGCCGGCTGATTTTCCCGAAAGCGAAATTCAATTCCGTAATCAGCCATTTTTCTTTCCCGAATGTGATTGAGGCCTAAACGCACGTGTTTCCGTTTAGTTCACTTGTGCCCGCAAAAAAATGTCGCTTTAACTTTTAAAGTTTTCCGCATAAAGTCTTTCACAAGATTTATGGCGGCGGGAGAAGGATGCACGGAATTAGTGCTTTCCCCTGTCGTCCTTAAGGACAATTGCCGGGCATGATGCGCGGCGGATTTTTTAGTTTCAAACGGAGAACATCACACCATGGCGACAATCAACGGTACCCCTGCAGTCGACACCCTCACCGGCACCACCGGTAACGACATTATCAACGGTCTCGCCAGCGCAGATACCATGTCGGGCGGCCTTGGCAATGATACCTACACCGTTGACAACACGGGCGACACCATCATTGAAAACTTCGGCGAAGGCACGGACCTTGTCCGCTCCTCCGTCAGCTACACGCTCTCCGCCAACGTCGAGAACCTGACCCTCACAGGCGCACTCGCGATCAACGCCACCGGCAACAGCCTTAACAACACGCTGATCGGCAACGGCGGCGCAAACGTCCTTGACGGCAGCACCGGCGCGGACACCATGAACGGCGGCGCGGGCAACGACACTTACTTCGTCGATAACACCAGCGATTTCATCGTTGATGCCAGCGGTACGGCGGATACGGTTTTCTCCACCGTTTCCTACACCGCCCACACCGGCATCGAGCGCGTGACGCTCGCCGGCGCCTTCGACCTTGATGCCACGGGCAACGCATCCGTCAACATTCTCACCGGCAACATCGGCAACAACACGCTCAACGGCCTTGCAGGCGCGGACACCATGGTCGGCGGCCTCGGCAACGATACTTACATTGTTGATGTCGCAACCGACAAAATTGTCGAGGTCTCCGGCGAAGGCAACGATACCGTTATTTCTTCCGTTTCCTACAATCTTGCCAATGCGCTCAATGTTGAAAACGCCACGCTCACCGGCACCGGCAACTTCACGCT
>JBBQWK010000265.1:0-3277 GCA_038210695.1 Alphaproteobacteria bacterium | reverse complement strand
TTAAAAAAAGGAAATTATTGATAATCCGGCACAGCGCCCAAGTCAAGAGCTTCATAAAAAGAACCGCGAAGATTGCTCTTCGCGGTTCTTTTTAAAGGCTAATTTGTTAGTGCGTGAGGCTTTCGGCCGTTTCAACCGGCTTAGCCACCGGCGCCACGGCTTTTTCGTCAATCGCCACCGGCACCGAAACAAGCGCGTGCCTCAGGACTTCATCGACGCCAGAGACGGGGACGATTTCGAGGCCTTTTTTCACGTTGTCCGGAATCTCCGCAAGGTCCTTGGCGTTCTCGATCGGGATCAGCACTTTCGTGATGCCACCGCGCAAGGCAGCCAGCAGTTTCTCTTTCAGGCCGCCAATCGGCAGCACCTGACCGAGAAGATCAACCTCGCCTGTCATGGCGACGTTTTTGCGGACGGCGATATTCGTCAGCGTCGACACGATGCAAGTGACCATCGCAATACCGGCGGACGGGCCGTCTTTGGGCGTTGCGCCTTCCGGCACGTGCACGTGGATGCCGAGATGATCAAGCGTTTCCTGCTTGATGCCAAGCGACTGGGCGCGGGATTTAATCAGCATTTCCGCAACCTGAATGGACTCCTTCATCACATCGCCAAGCTTGCCGGTCATGCCGACTTTGCCTTTGCCGCCGGGAAAAGTGACAGCTTCGATCTGTAGCAGGTCGCCGCCGACTTCCGTCCAGGCAAGGCCGGTAACGGAACCGACGCGGTCATTTTCTTCCGCCATGCCGTAGCGATAGCGCGGAATCCCCGCATATTTTTCAAGGTTCTTCGGCGTGACCTGAATGGCGGTCTTTTTGCCGAGCATGATTTCCTTGATCGCCTTGCGGCCGAGGTTCTGCATTTCGCGGTCAAGGCTGCGCACGCCCGCTTCGCGGGTGTAGTAGCGAATGAGGTTGCGCAACGCAGGATCGGTGATGGAGAACTCGCCTTTTTTCAGGCCGTTCGCCTGGCTCTGCTTTTCGATCAGGTGGCGCTTGGCGATCTCGAGTTTTTCTTCCTCGGTATAGCCGGAAACGCGGATGATCTCCATGCGGTCGAGCAGCGGGCGCGGCAGATCAAGGGAGTTTGCCGTGCAGACGAACATCACATCGGAAAGGTCATAGTCGACTTCCAGATAATGGTCGTTGAAGGTGTGGTTCTGTTCGGGATCAAGCACCTCGAGCAATGCCGCCGCAGGATCGCCGCGATGGTCATGGGCGATCTTGTCGATTTCATCGAGCAGGAAAAGCGGGTTCGACGATTTGGCCTTTTTCATGCCCTGAATAATCCGTCCGGGCATGGAGCCGATGTAGGTGCGGCGGTGACCGCGGATTTCCGATTCATCGCGCACGCCGCCAAGCGACATGCGAACGAAGTTGCGGTTCGTCGCCTTGGCGATGGATTTGCCAAGCGAGGTTTTACCAACACCGGGCGGGCCGACGAGGCACAGAATAGGGCCTTTGACTTTATTGGCGCGCTGCTGCACGGCAAGATATTCAAGAATTCGCTCTTTCACCTTGTCGAGACCGTAGTGGTCTTTGTCCAGCACGGTTTCAGCAAATTTCAGATCTTTCAAAACCTTGCTGCGCTTGTTCCACGGCACGCCGAGCATCCAGTCGAGATAGTTGCGCACAACCGTGGCTTCCGCCGACATCGGGCTCATCTGGCGCAGCTTTTTCAGCTCCGCCGCGCATTTGACCTTGGCTTCCTTGGTCATGCGGGTTTTCTTGATTTTGTTCTCGAGCTCCGTCAGCTCGTCAACGCCGTCTTCACCCTCGTTGAGCTCTTTCTGGATCGCCTTCATCTGCTCGTTGAGGTAATACTCGCGCTGGGTCTTTTCCATCTGGCGCTTGACGCGGCCGCGGATGCGTTTTTCGACTTCGAGGACGGAGATCTCCCCTTCCATGAAAGCAAAAATCTGCTCGAGACGTTCGGCAACGGATGTCAGCTCCAGCAGTTTCTGACGGTCGGGAATTTTGAGCGACAGGTGCGACGCAACGGTATCCGCCAGCTTGTTCGGATTGTCGATCTGGCCGATGGAGGTGATGATCTCCGGCGGGATTTTCTTGTTCAGCTTCACGTAGGAATCGAACTGCGAAATGCAGGCGCGGGACAGGCTTTCAATCGCCTCGCCGGTTGCCGGACGCTCTTCGATAATCTCGGCGTAAGCCTCGAAATATTCGGATTTGTCGGTGTAGTTGAGAACCTTGGCGCGCTTGTTGCCTTCGACCAGCACTTTTACGGTGCCATCGGGCAGTTTCAGCAGCTGCAGAACGGTGCCGAGCGTGCCGATGCTGTAAAGGTCGCCGGCGGTCGGGTCATCCTGCTGGGCGGATTTCTGGGTGACGAGCAGAACCTGCTTGTTGTCAGCCATGGCGCTTTCGAGCGCTTTCACGGATTTTTCGCGCCCTACAAACAGCGGCACAATCATGTGCGGGAAGACGACGATATCGCGCAAAGGGAGGACGGGGTGCTTCGTTTCGTTGGTCATTTTTTATCCTTCTACACTCAACTAATACCCGGATTATGCGACAGAAAGCTTAAGAAATCAGTCAGGCGGGCAATATTCCGGTGTTTTGAGCGTTTTTTTTACTTTTTAAGTCCGTTAAGAGTTCAATTAGCACCATTTTAACCATTTACAAGCCCGTTACATTGAAAACTTGGGGTCAATTATTTCCCATATATTCAGCAGCTTGGCGGCAAGAATAGTTAGAAATCCGTCGGCGATGTCTGGATCGCTTCAAACATACATATCATTGTGGGCGACGTAAGTTCCCTACTTCGGCGCGGGGAGCGCCGGTTTCTTGGCGAGTTCGACGGCTTCATCGAGCTTTTTCTGCACTTGGGTGCAATCCGTCTGCTCGAAATCACCCTTTTCCGCCCCCTCCAGCATCAACTGCTGGCCGACACGCGCCGCAATCGCGGCCTGACTGCGGAAATGCGCATCCAGAAGGTTGTGGTCGAGATATTTGATCTTGTTGGCTATCACGCGGTGGCTCGCCCAAAGCTTTTCCTGATCGGCGTCGCGCTCGTTGCGGAAGTCCTTGAACGCCGCGATATAGGTTTCGTCCTTGCCCGCCAGCGGGTGCGTCGGCTGCAGGCAGAATTCAAGTTCGGCCCCCATGCGGAAGATCTGCATCACGGGGCGCATCGTCAGTGTGAATTCATGATCCAGCTTTTGCATTTCTTCCTGATGCGGCGCCGAGAGTTTGGCGAAGACCTGATCATAGGCGGCATCAGCCGCGGCATCTTCCTCCGGCGTTGACAGCGCAATACC
>JBBQWK010000264.1:0-3295 GCA_038210695.1 Alphaproteobacteria bacterium | reverse complement strand
CCGTGCCGACCGCAACGAGGTCCATATCTTCGGGGCTAGTCTGGACGGGAACGTATATTTTTTTCTGCAATGTCTCGCGCCGCTTTTGGGCCAAAGTCATCACCTGTTGTTTCGCTTCAGGCGTACCCGCCATTGAAACCGGAACAATGACTGTGGAAGCAAGAATTGCCGCCAGAACAGAAAATAAAATCGCGCCACGTGCTTTCATGATAAAAATCCTACCATGAAAGCACGGGCGCTGACAATTCCTGCCATAAGGACAGATTTAACGGGCGTCGAAGAGGGCAAGCTGGTCAAGACCTGCGTCTTTGACTTTTATGAGAATAGAGTTCTTCAGTTTTTCCATGGCGCGCTGCTCCAGCTGGCGGACGCGTTCCTTGGAAATCCCGAGTTGTTTCCCTAAGTCTTCAAGCGTGACGACTTCATCGTTCATGCGGCGCTCGGTAATGATCGTGCGTTCGCGGTCCGAGAGTTCGCCAAGGGCGTTGTTCAGCCATTGAGAGCGGGTGGCACCGTCCTTCATGCCCATAACCACTTCTTCGGGGTTGGGGCTGGTGTCGGACAGCATATCTTGCCACTCGTTGTCGCCTTCTTCGCCAATCGGCGTGTTGAGCGACTGATCGCCGCCGTTCATGCGGGCTTCCATCTGCGTCACTTCACGCGGGAGTACGCCAAGTTCTTTCGCAATCGCCGCAACGGAATCTGCATCGAGGAAATCACGGGCCGACTGGCCGGTGATTTTCGCGCGCAGGCGGCGCAGGTTGAAGAACAACGATTTCTGCGACGCGGTGGTACCGGTGCGGACAATAGACCAGTTACGCAGGACATAGTCCTGAATCTGGGCCTTGATCCACCAGGTGCCATAGGTCGAGAAACGGTTTTCCATCGCAGGCTCGAAACGGGCAGCCGCTTCCATCAGGCCGATATTGCCTTCCTGTATAAGATCGCCCATAGGGAGGCCGTAGTTTTTGAACTTCGCCGCGATGGCAACAACAAGACGCGTATAGGAGCGCACGAGTTCGTGCAGCGCCTTTTCGTCACGCTTGTCTTTCCATGCCCTTGCCAGATTCAACTCGTGCTCGCGCTCGAGCAGCGGCTCGTGCATTGCGGTGCGGATGTAGCGCAGGTTTGCCTGCTGGGTTGTCGGATCATCAAGGTGGGCCATATTAAGCCTTCTTTCTTGCCGGTTGGCGGTGCGGTTAATCGGTACTGTTCTTGTCTTATCTATTGTACGAAGCAACACCTGTGCCGGATCATTCCGCATGTTCAATTATATTTCATTTATGGTGAACGACAGGTGAATTCTGCCGCACTGCACCATGTATACTAAACAATTGAAATAAAACTACAGTTCCGGATATTTGAACGTAAAAAAATATCAAGGAAGCAAGGCTAAGCCGCCAGAATCTCGAGGATTTCGCCTGTGCCCGTCAATTGGGCACAAACTAATTTTCCACCATAGCCGCAGTTGCCGGCGAGAGACAGGCAGGCTTTGCCCCTGTGCACCCCATTCAGTTCCGGATCATGACCACGCACGACAGATTTGAAGGGGAGGAATGGTTCCATAACATTGAAGTTTTTTGACGCCCACCAGAAAGAGTCTCCCTGCTGATCCAGCGAACGGGCAGGGTCGATGCCGGCATGGACAAACAGGATATTTGAGGGCGGGTTGTCATTGCCCGCGAAGCCGCGCTTCGGTTTATGTTCGGTGAAGGCGGCACGGCGCAGGTCGCTGAAGAAATTCTCGTGACCGTTTTCGGCGCGAATGCGCGCCTTGAGGGTATTGGACCAGCGGGTGAGATTTAAAATTCCTTCCCGCGCGGTGCGGGCCGCTTCAGCAAGGCTGCTGTCGTAGGCACGCAGAATGCTGTCTAGCTCGGGGTATTTCTCCGTCATCCATTCCACAACCTGCGGCGGGTTGGGCGCAAACTGCAGTTGCTGCAGCTTGGTAAACAGTTCTTCCTGCACACCGCGCAAAAAGACAACATCATCCGAAGGCACGCCATAGCGCTGGACGAGGGCGCTGCGGTAATGGATCAGCTCGTCCAGGGTCTCCAGCGGTTTGGCGTATTTGCTGCCGAGGTAGTTGCCGGTATAGACCAGCTTGTCGCCGGGCGCGAAGCGGTCAAAAACAGCCCTGTGGACCGACACCAGCTGGCTATGCTCGCCATGAATGGCGGAGACCGTCCAGATGCGGTTGGGGTGGCCGAGATTGGCGAATTTATTATTGAACGACAATTCGGAGGCCTTGCTGTACATGATGCTGTTTTATTGAATAAAATCATTGTTATTGATTTGACCTAAAGAAGCAATCCCCCTTTGACATAACTTAATCACTTTGCTACGGTCGACTCTTCCTTAAACCCCCGTACCGGAAACGCCGATGCCCCGACCGCCAACACCTGCCTTCAATCAGGCCGCCGCCTATGCGCCCGACAGCGAGGAAGTTTCAAGCTTTCACCGCATCGCGGCGGAGGGCTCGAAAATTGCGCTGCAGGCGGCGATTGAAAAATACGGTGTTGCAATTATCAGCGCGCGTGATGCGCAGGGCCGCACGGCGCTGATGAAGGCCGCAGAAACCTGCCACACGCCGACGATGGATGTGCTGCTGGTTGCCGGCGCATCGCTTGAAGCTGCAGATAAAAACGGCAACACCGCGCTGCTGCTCACCGCCGAGAAAGGCTACAAAGCCGGCATCAGCTGGCTGCTGAACCGCGGCGCGAATATCGACCATGCCAACAACACTGGCCAGACGGCGCTGATGCTGGCCGGCAAGCACGACAATAACCGCGACGGCAACCACCGCATTTCAAACCGCAAAAAGGAAGCTGTCACGGAACTGCTGCTGCGCGGCGCGAATTTTGACCTGAAGGACAAGTGCGGACAGACGGCGGAAGAACAGGCACAGGCCGCCTTCCACCGCGATGTCGCACGATTGATTATCGATGCCCGCGCGCGCATTGCGCTGGAGAAACAGCAGGCGGCAGAACGCCTGCGCGATGTTATTCACAGCCTGACGACAGGCGGCATAGGCCGCGACGTATCGCGCAAAGCCGTGAAATTCAAAAACAGCGGGCCTTGAATTTTGCCAGCGCCGGACAAACAGCAAATTGCGAGCTTTATAGAAGCTGCTGCCAGCGGCAATGCTCAAGGAGTGTTGGAATTTGTTGACACTTATGGCCGCGCCTTTGTTGATGTGACACGTGGCGAACCTGTAGGCTGGACAGCCCTATTCTGGGCCGCCCGTGCCAACCAAACCGACAGCATCAAGGCGCTGCTGGATTCCGGCGCCGAG
>JBBQWK010000263.1:0-3314 GCA_038210695.1 Alphaproteobacteria bacterium | reverse complement strand
GGTGAAGGGTTTGCCGGACATTCAAGCCCGCCGCCTTTTCTGCCTTGAAATTCTACTACAAAACGGCGCTGAGCCGGATTTTTACGCCAAGCAGCAAATGTTCATGGGTCACCGCCATCTGGCGACATTGATACCGGAAGTGAATAACGCCGTGACGCTCGATGAAGCCTCAAAAACCCGCGACCTCAAGGAAATGCTGAAAGTCATTGCCACCGGTATCCACCCCGACGCCAACGCGGCCTTCGGCGGCTTTGCGCCCATCGGCTGGGCTGCGATACAAGGCGATGCCGCGGCGATGGAAGCGCTCATCAAAGCCGGAGCGGATGTGAACCAGAAACTGCCCGGCGGCACCACGCCCCTGCAGTATGCCGCCATCCACAAGCAGCAGGATGTGTTTGCGCTGCTGGTGGAAGCCGGCGCGGATACATCTGTGAAGATGCCCGCAACCGACCCCGCCTACCCGGGCAAAAGCATTTCCGATCTCGCCAGTGACAATCCCAACGCCAAGGAATTTGCCGATTTCGCGCGCGACCTTCTCGGCCGGCAGGAACAGCAAAGGCTGGCGCAAAACCCGCAAATGGCAACACTGCGTCCCGTCCCTGTGAACCGCCAGCCTGTGCGCTTTAAAACACCGGCGGCTTAAAAAAATTTCTAAAAACCCTTATAATTCAATCTGCACCGTTCTAATTAGCGCTTGAATTTATTATGTATAATATGCTAACTTGGCTGCCATTCGTTATTTAAATGAAGGCCGCCGTCCTTTGAAAATTCGCCGCTCCCTCTATGGTATTCTTCTGAATGTCTACATCCCCGGACACCGGAAACGCATGAGCGAAAAACTGCTCACCGCCGTCAGGGGCGCCACCAAAAATAATGAAGCGGCTTTTATCAAGACCATGACGGAATGTTTGCGTTACGGCGCAGATATCAACGCCCGCGCGCCGGAAATGCAGCCGGTTTTACACACGCTTTGCGCATTGGGATTTGGGAGTGCTGTCAGCTTCGCCATGGAAAATGGTGCCAGCCTTTACGGCGGTACGGATAGCGCGCTTTCGACAGCAGCAATGCATGTGAACCTTGAAGCCGTGCGCCTGCTGATCCCGCGCGAAGCATCGCCGACGGGCTCTGTCCTTGGATATTCCAACGCTATTTACGCGCTGATGAAAAACCTGCCGAAAGACAATGACCCCAGCCCCCGCCCCGGCATGAAGGCGGATGCGCTCGAATGCCTGCAAATCTTAATGGCGGCAGGCGGAGAGTTATCCCGGCATTCGCAAAGCGACATCATCAACAGGTTCAATTACCTTGTGCCCGCCCAGCCGCATTTGCAGCCAGCCATTGACCTTCTCAAGGCGCATCTGGCCGAGGGCACGGCAGCGCTGGAACGCGTGCTCGCGAACGGCGTGCACCCCGACCTCATCGCCCGCTACGGCTCCGCCGCCCCGCTTGCCTGGGCCATGACGCATGGCGATATGGAGCGCATGAAGCTGCTGGTGAGCCACGGCGCCGATCCTGACTTGTACGGCGTGGGCCTGCCCAGCCCCGTCCATCAGGCGCTTTCGCGCGGCCATATGGACGCGATGGTGCTGATGCTGGAAAAAGGCGCGACAGGCATTGCGCACGATTTAATCGGCAAGCCCGTTAAGGGTGAAAAAGACATGCATGAACTTGCGACATTATACCCCGGCCCCGTCGCCGACTATGCCATCTCCGTCCTTGACGCGCAGGAAAAGAAGAAGATGGATACGGTTCTCAAAACCATGGCAATCCAGCGGCCTATGGCTGTCCAGAAAAAGCCTGTCGCCTTCAAACCGCGAACAATATTGTCCTTGTAACCCCCTGCAATAAAGAGTGATGGCTGCAACGCTGGCAATTTGCCGGGTCTTGAGGCATATTCTTTCTCATAAGAACGTCGGCCGCAAAAGCGGCGTTATCAATTAATCATCTGATTTAATTCGATATATCTATACACAGATCGATTGACTATTTTTCATAACTTTGTTAAATTCACTGCCAAGCCGCGATAAACTGCCGCCTTGATCGTTTGTAGAAAAGGCATGAAAAGAGCACCGGCCACCGTATAAAGTAAGAACGCCGCAGAATAAACAGAAGCAGGTACGCCATGAAAACCAGAACCATGCAATCCGTTTTGAGCCTTGGCCTCGCCGCCATCATCGGCTTCGCCGGCACAACTGCCAGCGCCGATCCCGCGCCGAAGCCTTATTACGAGAACGTCGCACTGCGCTACGATGTACAGGAGCCGAAGAAACTCGGCCTGAAATACGATGTCTACGCTGGCGGCTTTCAGGCCTTGAGCGCTGACCTTGATATGGACCTGACGAAGAAGGCCTATGACATCGACCTCGATGCCAAAACAGAAGGATTTATCGGCAGCCTCTTCCCCTGGAGCGCGTCTTACTCCACTTCCGGCCACAGCGAGAAAGGCGTGCTGATCCCTAGCATCTCCACGTCCCGCTCCGCGTGGAAAGACAGTGTTAAAATGACTGAAATGAGCTATTCGCCCAAGGGCCAGTTGCTGAAAACCACGACGCAGACAGGCAACAAAACTACAGTCAACCGCGATGTGGACAAGCAGTTGTCGGCCGACGCCGTTGATATTCTCACCGGTACGCTCCTCGTCATGCAGAACACCAAGAACACGGAAAAATGCGAAGGCTCCTTCCCGGTGTTTGACGGCAAGCGCCGCTTCAACATTACGCTGAAGGATGACGGCCACGAAGTGCTGCCGAAAAGCAAATACAGCAAATTCTCCGGCAACGCCCTGCGCTGCACGCTGAAGGTTGACCCCGTCGCCGGCTTCAACGCCAAAGACCAGAAACGCGGCTGGATGGCCGTGCAAAACCATACCGAAGCGCGCCACAAACTGCCGACCATCTGGCTGGCCCGCATGGAAGACAAGGGCCCGATTATTCCGGTCCGCGTCGAGATCGCCTCCGAATACGGCGCGGTCGTGGCGCATCTCTCCGGCGCGAAAAAGCTTTAATAGCGCTGCACTTCATAAAGCCGCCCCCTGCAAAGGTGGGCGGCTTTTTTCTGCACGGAATTTGCACATATTGCACCTGTTAAACCCCCATTCCTTCATGTAATCTGCTGCAACAATCTGTGACTTGCCGCAAAGCATTGCGCCTGCTTTTTTAGGGACGGGGGAACTGATCGAACATGACATCAACCGCAACCAATACCAGCCGCAAGCTTGCCTGCATTATACTCGCCGCCGGAAAAGGCACGCGTATGGCATCCAGCATGCCGAAGCCGTTGCACCCGCTGGCGAACCGACCGATGGTGGGGCATGT
>JBBQWK010000262.1:0-3331 GCA_038210695.1 Alphaproteobacteria bacterium | reverse complement strand
CTGAATCAACCGCCTGCCCCTTCGAGAGAATTTTTTTGGATTCAAAATTACGGAACGCCCATTCCATCATCTTGATGCCCTCTTCCTGACGGTCCTTCTGGCTCTCAAGGCCGTTCATGACAAGAATAACGCGGCGACCATCGCGCAGCGCCGTGCCGATGAGGCCGTAGCCGGCAATTTCGGTGTGGCCGGTCTTCAGGCCGTCAGCGCCCGGAACCTTGCCGAGCAGCGGATCACGGTTCTGTTGTTTGATCTTGTTGTAGACGTAATCTTTTTCGGAGAAGTAATGAAAATACTCGGGGAAGTCGGTCATGATGCGATAGGCCAGAACCGCAAGGTCGCGCGGCGTCGAATAATGGTCAGGGTCCGGCAAACCTGTGGCGTTCATGAAATGGCTATCTTTCAGGCCAATTTCCTTGGCGCGGATATTCATGGCATCGACAAAAGCTTCTTCGGTGCCTGCAACGCCTTCCGCGAGTGCGACAGAAGCATCGTTACCGGACTGGATGATAACACCGCGGATAAGGTCTTCGACCTTCACGCGAGTGCCGACCTGAATAAACATGCGGGAGCCGTCATTCATGCTGTTGCGCCATGCGCGCTCGCTGACAAGAACATCATCGGTCAGGTGCAGATGCCCCTGCTTCAGCGCCTCGAAAACCATATACATCGTCATGACCTTGCTCATGGACGATGTCGGCATGCGCTGGCTGGCATTTTTATCGAGCAGCACGGCGCCCGAGTTCGCGTCAACGATAATTGCGAGCTTCGCCAGCGTTTCCACCTGCGCCTGCGCAGGCAGCGCCGACAAGATGGTAAACAGGAAAGCAATCACGAAAAGTCTGGTTTTCATCACATCCTCAGGAAAGTATTTTTTAAAGTTTTGATTAGCGGTCATGCACGACGCGGGCGGCGCTGTTACCCGTGCGGATCACGGTGGACAGAACCTTGTCCGCCTCCGCAACCGTGGCAATGGGGCCCAGCTTGACGCGGTAGAGGGTTTTGCCGTTGACCGCAATCGTATCCACCAGCACCGGCGCGATGCCGGTCAGCTTGTCTTTCAGGCGGTCAGCGTTATCCCGCACGCCAAAGGCACCGGCCTGCACAAAAATACCGGTCGGCGCGACGGGCATTTGCTTCACGACGGGGTCGGGCAGGAAGCGGCCCTGCTCCACGTGGCCGCTGGCGAGACCACCGGACTGAGTGGAAGACGGCGCGCTGCCGGTATCATCGAGATTCAGGCTGCCGACGAAATTGTCACGGTCATTGGTACGCAGAACCGGACGCTGCGCATTTTGCGCCGCAACGCCGGGCGGGTTATAGACAGGTGGCTGGGCAACGGTCGAAGGAGCCGACAGCTGCTCGACGGTAATGGTAGGCGTCTGCAGGCTTTCCGGCAGCGCATCGTTCTGCGTGGTGTCGAGCGAGGCGTATTGCGGACGGCCTGTTTCAGATGCCACGTCGCCATGCGTTTCATAGCTGGCGTTCTGCAGCGTTGCGGGCGTATCGAACTTGTCGAGGTCCGCCATGGTCAGGCGTGATGTATCCATGCCGCGCTTGGCGGCTTCGGCCATTTGCTTGCTTTCTTTTGTCAGAACTTCCAGCTTCACGCGCGCGGTGCCCCTGCCGATGAAACCGAGCAGCTGCGCTGCGCGTTCCGAGCAGTCGATGATGCGGCCGCTTTTGAAGGGGCCACGGTCGTTGATGCGGACGACAACGGAGCGACCGTTTTCAAGGTTTGTGACGCGCACCAGCGATGGCATCTGCAGCGTGCGGTGCGCAGCAGTCAACTCATGCTGGTCATAAACTTCACCGTTGGCGGTGCGGTGGCCATGGAAATCAGGCCCGTACCACGAGGCGATGCCGGTTTCGACATATTTGAAATCTTCCTGCGGATAGTACCAGACGCTGCCTGCGCGATAGGGCTTGCCGATTTTATAGGTGCCCGCAGTTTCTTCCTGCCCCGGCCAGGTGACTTTCTTTGCCCAATGAGAAACCAGTTCGGTTTCAGAGCAGCCTGACAGCATGAGCGAGAGGACGCAGAGGGCAAAAACGGTAAAAATACGTGACGTTGCGGACATGAACGTGTGGCCTTCCGGTCGGTTGATTTAAATCCTCCGCAGAATAGCGGGATTCACATGCGAAATCTAGGCGATTAGGCCTTTTTCGGTGACCATCCGGCGGATTTAATGCGGTCGGCCAGCAGGCAGACAGCCGTTGCGAAAAAGGATGATTTATTCCATTTCAGCAGCGTCCGATAATTTTCATATACAATGTAAGCCGGCGTTCCCGGACCATCCGGCTGGATGAGGGAAGCCTGATACTCCCCTTCAAACGGCACAGCTTTTCCATCAACGGTGCGCACGCCTTTGTCATGCCAGAACTGAAGAGTATAGGCATTGGAAGCGCCGAGCAGCTGGCGGTCGATATTCGCCGGCACCTTCACTTCCCTGCCCCAGGCCGCGCCTTTTTTCCAGCCGCTGGAGGCAAGATAATTGGCCGCGGAGGCAAAAACATCCCCTTCCGTTGTCCAGATATCGCGGCGGCCATCACCGTTAAAGTCGACGGCGAACTTGAAGAAACTGGAGGGCATGAACTGACTCTGGCCCATGGCACCGGCCCACGATCCCTTCATGCGGCCATACTGGATGTGACCTTCATCCAGAATCTGCAGCGCCTTGAATAGCTCACCACGGAAGAAATCACTACGGCGGCCATCATAGGCCAGAGTCGCCAGCGCGTTGACGACTTCATAGCTGCCCATATTGGTGCCATAGCTGGTTTCAATACCCCATAGCGCCACGACGAAAGCTTTGTCCGCAGGATACTCCCCTTCGACACGGTCGAGCGTCTGGCGGTAGGCGGTCATTTTTTCGCGGCCCTTGGCGACGCGGTCGGCGGAAACGGTTCTTTTGAGATAATCTTCAAAAGTTGTCGTGCCTTCCGGCTGTTTGCGGTCAAGTTCAAGGATGCGGCCTATGGGCTGCATTGTGTCCGGCAGCGCGCGGTGGACGGTTGCGGGCGTGATGCCCTTTTGAATAGCCTCCGTACGCAGCTCCACCAGCCAGTCCGCAAAGCCTTCGGACGCCGCTTGTGCTGGCAGAATGCCAAAGGCGAAGATGAAAAGAAAACCGAGAATAAAAGCCTGAATCCGCAATGAAAAACCCCTTATTTGTCTTTGATTTTACGTGATTTAGACATGCCAAGTCAAACAAACTTCGTGTTGCTTTGGCGCAACGGGATATGGTACTTAAATGTTCCGCTCGACAGGCACCAACGACGACGGAAGGGTGGCCGAGTGGTTTAAGGCTCTAGTCTTGAAAACTAACGT
>JBBQWK010000261.1:0-3336 GCA_038210695.1 Alphaproteobacteria bacterium | reverse complement strand
CTTCCAGAAATGCAGGCCGGAAACATCATGCGGCGTAAAGCCGTAAAAACGGATGGGGTCGGGCGAGGTGGCTGCGCCTTCCGCAAGCTTGCGGGCGACAAGGTTGGTCATGACAACAAGAATGGTTTTGGAATCGGGCTTCATCATCGGTTTAAATTCCTGCGTAATATCGCGGCTAAGAAAAAGCCGGACGGAAATGATTTCAATACGCCGCAGCCAATAGCATGAGGCGAATACTCATTATCGTGCTGCAGGGGTTTACAACTTATTACCTGCACAGCTCCGCAATGCGGGAGTGCATGAAATAAAGCCTGTTCGCTGCATTCCAGCGAACAGGCTTTATTTTCAGCTATTTTTCATAGCGCGAATAAAGTTATTTCTTCGGGTTCTGGCCGAGGCGGGCGAGGAGATCATCCAGCTGGTCGAGCGATTTGTATTCGATCATCAGCTTGCCGGCAGCGCCTTCGCCCTCGATCGTCACTTTCAGCCCGAGTTTGGCGGAGGTGAGTTCTTCCAAAGCCAGCACGTCGACGTCTTTGTAACGCGGCGCGCTGCGGCCGGGCGTGGCTTTCGCTTTCGGGTTGTTGCCGAGCTTGTGGACGAGTGCTTCCGTCTGGCGGACGTTGAGACTGCGACGGACGATAACATCTGCCAGTTCCTGCGCGTTCGGCGTGCCGATGATGGCGCGGGCGTGACCGGCGGAAAGCGAACCGTTCTGCACCATGGTGCGGACGGATTGCGGCAGCTTCAGCAAGCGCAGTGTGTTCGCAACATGGCTGCGGCTTTTGCCGAGCTGGGCGGAAAGCTGGTCTTGTGTATGGCTGAATTCGGTCATCAGGCGCTGATAGCCTTCGGCCTCTTCAATCGCCGACAGGTCTTCGCGCTGCAGGTTTTCAATGAGGGCAATTTCAAGCGCGGCCTGGTCGTTCAATTCCTGAATGACAACCGGCACTTCATGCAGCTGCGCTTTTTGCGCGGCGCGCCAGCGGCGCTCGCCGGCAATGATTTCATACATCGGCGCGTTGTTGGAGGAACCGATCAGGCGCACCAGCAAAGGCTGAATAACACCGTGCACAGCGATAGATTCAGCAAGCTGGTCCAGCGCCGCATCATCAAAATGGCGGCGCGGCTGGAACTTGCCAGGCGTGAGGCGTTCGACAGCAACTTTACGCTGCGCGCCTGACGGCACGGGCGCAGCAGCGGGCGCGACGTTCGCTTGTTGCGATTGCACCTTGGATACAATTTCATCGGCGCGTTTCATTTTGGGCGCGAAGGATTCTTCTTCCTTCTCGCCATCGCGGAAGAGGGCGTCGAGGCCGCGGCCAAGCCCGCGTTTTTTATTGTCTGCGTTCATCGATAAATTCCTTCGTGATTTTAAGCGGCGAATTGCTGCTGCATTTGCGCTTCGCGCTTCAGCAGTTCTTTTGCCAGCTGGATGTAGGCTTGCGAGCCGATGCAATGCATGTCGTATACAATCGCGGGCAGGCCGAAGCTCGGCGCTTCCGAGATGCGCACGTTGCGCGGAATGACAGTTTCAAAAACCTTGTCGCCGAAGAAGCTGCGCACGTTGTCCGACACCTGGTTCGAAAGGTTGTTGCGCTTGTCGAACATGGTGAGGACGATGCCCTGCAATTCGAGCTTTTCGTTGAAGGATGTTTTGACGCGCTCGATGGTTTTCACGAGGTGGGACAGACCCTCCAGCGCGAAAAATTCGCACTGCAGCGGCACCAGCACGGACGTCGAGGCGACGAAGGCGTTGAGCGTCAGCAGGTTCAGCGCGGGCGGGCAGTCGAACATGACATAATCAAAGTTCTTCTTGCTGGCTTCCAGCGCGGCCTTCAACCGGTATTCGCGCCGCGGCGCACCAACAAGCTCAATTTCGGCACCGGATAGATGGATCGAAGAGGGGATTACATAAAGATTGGGGACCTTGCTTTCGACTGCGGCAGTATCGACATCGCATTCCTCGAACAGCACTTCATACGTGCCATTGGCGCGGTCTGCACGCTCGATTCCGAGGCCGGTGGAGGCATTTCCCTGTGGATCGAGGTCAATAACCAGCACTTTCTTGCCCACGGCGGCCAAAGCCGTCGCGAGGTTGACGGTGGTGGTGGTTTTGCCAACGCCGCCTTTCTGGTTGGAAATGGAGATATAGCGCGTTACCGGAGAGGCGGAACCGCCGTCGAAGGCAACGGGAAGCGTATTTTCGCTGGAAAGGGGCTGTGTCATATCCATTTTGTAGCTGAAGCCGCCGCGCGCATCAAGGGAGAGAATCGATATTTAGTTGCTTTGTTTCATGTGAAACATTCCGGCGGGAGAAGTATGAATGTTTTAGTTTATGAGAATCGTTCTTGATTGGCCAAAATGTTTCACATGAAACATTCGGGAACGAGCCGAGTCGATCATACCCAACCAATTGTAATTAATAACTAATACGGCATAAATTGGCGCTAGCCCGCTATCGGGTATATAATTAAGAGATGGTTAACAAGCCGGGAAATACATGAAATTCCAGAGCAAGTTTGTCGCGACCGCCTTAACCATCCAGCTTGTAGGCGGGCTTGCCCAGATGCAGGCCATGAAGACGGGCCCTGACGAATTGCCGGTCGAGCCCGCCGCCACGTCCACAGCCGCCAAACCCGTTGAATACAAAGCACCCAAAAACTTTGCCGAAGATATCGGCGCAAGAATGATGGGCCGCCCGGGGCGGGTGCCCGTTGCAGATGAAAATGCGCCTTCAGCCCTGCAGCGGCAAGCCGAGTTGCTGAGCATGTTCAGCGACCCGATGCGCGCCGGTTTCAAGTTTGACGCGCGCGCCACTGCGGAGCTGAAGCGGGAGGGTTTTACCGACATCGAGATTAAAGGCAGCTCTTCGGATATATCCAATATAGTGACCTGCACCAATGTTGCGGGTTTCGTTTATCCCACCAGCCTGCCGCATCAGGGGCTGGGCTTCACCGCGGTTGCGCCGGACTTCTCCAAAGTCGAGGGCACGGTTTGTTTCGGAGTCGCTAAAAAACCCCTTCCGGTGATTACCAAGACCCTGAAGGGCCCGATGGCGTGAATTAATAACCCAGTCTTTTCAATGGCAAACCGGTGCCGTTTGATGGCGGGCGGGTTATCTGGTAAACTGTTTCACATGAAACAAAAACTCACCGCCATATTCGCGAAGGCCGCTAAAGCGCTGGGATTTGTACCGGAGCAAAATCGCCCAAATTCAAACCCGCCGGTACGCACCCAGAAGCAACGCGAACAACGCGCCTTCAGCTCCATGCGCAAAATGGAGATTCAGCGGGAGTTTGAAACGCAGAAAGCCATCGACCAGCCGACAAAGCC
>JBBQWK010000260.1:0-3337 GCA_038210695.1 Alphaproteobacteria bacterium | reverse complement strand
AGGTCTTTCATGGAGTCAGGGTCAAGGTGCAGCACCAGCTGGCTGAAGGCCTGCGCAAGCATTGATTCCGGATCGCGCTTGGCCATGCCGATAATTTCATGCAGGCAACGCTCGAGATATTCAATCGCGCTTTGTTCATCCATTAACTCAAAATGCGGCGGCAGCCCCGCTTCAATCGGGAAGCGCTTCAGGACCGACTGGCAGAAGGAGTGAATAGTCATGATTTTCAAGCCGCCCGGTGTATCCAGCACACGTGCGAACAGCCGCCGCGCGGCATGGATGGTATCTTCGGAGGGCTTTACGCCGTTCAGCGCGGTCAGTTCCAGCTTCAGTTTTTCTTCCGCCATGACTGCCCAGTCACCAAGCTTTTTATAGATGCGGTTGGACATTTCCGCCGCCGCGGTCTTGGTGAAAGTAAGGCAGAGAATTTTATCGGGGCGCGTCGCGCTTGCGGCATCTTCCCCGCTGCGCGGCAACATCAGGCGCAGCACGCGGTCGATGAGCACCTTGGTTTTGCCGGTGCCGGCGGAGGCACCAACCCAGACGCTTTTGCGCGGGTCTGCGGCTGCCGACTGGCGACCGCTGGCCTGTTCGCCTATCTGCTGGCGGCTTAAATTGCTCATCCCGCCGCCTCCTCTTCATCGCCGGCGATGCCCCATTCCTTGATGCGTGCAAGGTGGTTATAGTCGGAAAATTGCGGCTTCGCCTCGGCGCGCGGCTGGCTGTAGTAGGGTGTTGCCACATCATCGAATTTCTCGATGAGGGAGACAAGCCCCTCCCCCGCCGCCTGCACCATGTCTTCCATGCTCAGGTCTTTTTGCTTGCAGGATTTACGCTCCACCGGTTTCTGCCCGCTGCCGGTCACGCGCCAGTATACAAGGTCGGAGACTTTGCCGGAAATGCCGTCAAAGGCATTTTGTTCCAGCATCAGCGCTTCCAGCGGCAACTGCGGCGACAGGCCCTGCTTTACATCCGCCGGTTTTGGCACGAAGCCGGATTTATAGTCGATAATGGCGTAGGTGCCGTCATTGCATTTGTCGATGCGGTCGGCCTTGCCGGTCAGCAAAAACTGGCCGGTCGCGGTTTCAAACTGGTAGCGGCCCGCAACTTCGGTGCGGTAGGGCATCGCTTCCTGCCGCCACTGGTTTTCTTCCCGCACGAATTCATCGGCAATACGCACGAAGCGCGGCCACCAGAAAGCTTCAACTTCCTGCGGAATGCGCATTTTGATGATTTCGTCACGGCCGAGCGCCAGCAATTGCTGCGCGGCATCCGGTGGTAGCTGTTCCGGATAGGCCTTGATAAACCGCTCCAGTGCCGCGTGAATAAACGTGCCGCGCTCCGCCCCCCCGGCTTCGGCATCGACATCATCCAGCGCACGTAATTTAAGCACTTCTCGGGCGTAGATTTGATACGGATCGCGCATCCATGTTTCAACTTGCGTGACAGACAGCTTGCGGGGGCGTGACTCCAGCGGCGGCGCGGGGTGCGGGCGTTCGATTGCTTTCACCGTTGCCGGCGTATCCATGTCTTTGCGCCACTGGCGGTATTGCTGCCCTGCCCGCTCCGGCATTTCCATGCCAAGCGCCTGCAAAACAGTATCAAGGCGCAACAGCCAGCGGGCGGGCACGGTCGGCGTGCCGTCTACTTTGCGCGCGCGGGTGATAACCACCTCCGGCGCGGTAGCGGCCTGCACAAAGTCGTGCGCCGCAATGCTGACCAGCCGTTCCGGTGACGGCAGCCCGAATTTTTTGCGCATCGGCCGCGACATCCACGGGTCGTGCGGCGGTAGCGCCGGCCATGTGCCTTCATTGAGGCCGCCGAGGATGACCATATCCGCCGCGTAAAGCCGCGATTCAATTTGCCCCATGATGCTGACGCGCGGATGCGCGCCATAGTTCATGCGCACCGTCACCGCCTTCATCAGCATGCCGATGAGGGAGACGTAGTGCGAGGGCGTCATATCCGGCACATCGCGGGCGGAGGCCCAAAGTTCGGACAGGAAATTGCTGGCGGATTCACCGGCTTCCGCCTGCCACAGGCGCTGCGCCCCGTGCATTTCCAGCGTCGCCGCCAGATTTTCCGCGGTGCGGATATGTTTTTCAAGCAGGGTTTTGAAAGGCACCGGCGCATCGGACGACATCAGGTCGACATAGGGACGCATCTGGCCTTCGATTTTATCCAGCCAGCTCAAGAGCGATGCGCGGTAGGTTTTTTCTTCCGGCAGGGACAGTAATTTTTGACGCAAACCCTCGAACCCCGACGATGGCCGCGGTCCACGCAATGCAAGTTCGTCGAGATCATAGACCATGCCGCGCAGCTCTTTAGGATCCATATTGGCTGCCATCATCGGGTGCTTGAAAAAGGACAGCAACGTCACGGGCGCCAGTTTTTCTTCCGCCATTTCGGCAGTCAGCATCATCCATGTGCCGACAGACAGCTCGGTCAGCGGCTGGCCGCCGGAATCGTCGATATCAATCCCCCAACGGCGGAGCGACAGCGACACGCGGCGGCCAAGGCGGCGGTCCGGCGTGATCAGGGCGATGGTTTTGCCGGGCTCCTCCAGTGCTTCACGCATGATGAGGGCGATAACATCTGCCTCTTCCTGCGGGGTGTCGCAATCAATACGGGTGAGGTTATCAAGCGCCTGCGGCGGAATATCGCCGGTCTTCAGGGCGCGCCATTGTTCCGTCGTCTCCGCAGGGCGCAGCGCTTCCGACAGCAAACGTACGCGGCCTTTGTTGATGACGGGCTTCTTTTTCAATTCCCAGTCGGTGACAGTGGAGCGCAGCACGCCGAAATGTTCCAGCAGCGCCTTGAGGCTGTGCTGCGGATGGTCATCGCCGATTTTCTGCCAGCTTTCCTCATCCATCTCGCGGTCGAGACCGGGGAGGACGATGACGCCCTGCGGCAAACGGCCCGCCAGCGCCAGCAGGTCGCGCAAGGCGGGGGAGGCACCGGTGGAGCCGACGGCGATGACGGGGCCCTGCGGCGGGTGGCGTTCCCACGCGCGCATTTGCGCCGCAATCAGCAGGTTGCGGCGGGCAGCGACGTCAATCACGCCTTCCTCGGCGAGAATTTCCGGCCAGAACTGGGTGAGAATTTTTAAAAACTGCAGCGTCTTTTGCCAATGCAGCGCAAATTCTTCCGGCACCAGTTTATCGAGGCCGGCAAAATCCAGCCCTTCGGTCTGCACTTCATCCAGAAAGCGCCCAAGGTCCAGCGCGAGGGCAACGGCCTGATCAAAGCTCTGCGCCATTTTGGCGCGCATGATGGTTTTGGCGAGCAGCAGTTGCCGCCCGAGCGGGGAGACGGAGGGCGGAATATCCAGCACCCC
>JBBQWK010000259.1:0-3349 GCA_038210695.1 Alphaproteobacteria bacterium | reverse complement strand
TGCCCTTGGTGACGCCGAATTTCTGCAGGCCTTCCGCCACGCGGTTGACCATATGGCCCATGTCCGCATAGGTCCAGCTTTTGCCTTCGAATTCGACCATCACGTTGTTCGGATATTTTTCAGCCGAGGCGTCGATGATGTGGAACAGCGGCTTTTTATAAATCGGCGCTTTCCAGGAAATACCCTGCGGGTAATGGTCTTCCCAAATCCAGCGGCCGTTTTCAAACAGCGGTTGGGGGCCGGTGCGCGGCGCGCTATCGGGCAGCAGCGGCAATTGCGCCGCATTATTTTTTGTTTTCGATAGGCGGATGGAGCTTGTCATGGTCCGTAACTCCCACTCAGGCAAATGCCGCGGTAAAATTAAATATCAGGCAATCACTATACGTGTTCGCTTTATAAGCAAACAGTGGCTACTTGAGCAATTTTTGTATGGGATTATGCTTATGTGCGGTGCAATAAGCGCAGATGTTGGCGGCCTTATATAAGGTGAGCGCGGGCGCGCCCAGTTTTTCTGTCACGCGGTCGATGATGATTTGCGCGCGCTTCGATGGTTTTTGCTGCGGCTGCATGAAGCCGGTGTTGTGGCCATTGGCGTAAGGATAAGCTTGCGGGTACTGGCCTGCGGTCACATCAAAAATATTGCCCGCGCCGCGGATGCCGTTTTTCGGCCCGCGTATCCACCAATGGGTTTCGGCGCGCCAGCCTTTGCTTACGGCAGTCGGGCGCTCTGCCCCGAATTTCATCTCGCCTTTGTCATTCGCGGCGTAGCCGCAGACAACGGGAATAAAACCAGCGGCCTTCCCGCCTGCGAGATGATAGAAAGCTTCCGACGCAATGGCGCAATGCCCGGTTTCCTTCGGATCATCGGGCGACAATTGCGCTGCGTATTTCTTTTCCAGCAAATCGGGCGTCAGGCTCTCGATAATCGCCTGCCGCAGATCATGGAAGGTAAGGCCTCGGCTCATGCCGCGAATCTTTCTGGTATGTTGGATGGCTCTAGTCATAATGCAGCGGCTTAGCTTTGGCAATGCGCTATCTTTTTGACATAATTCACGCGTTGACAGGGTGAATCGCCGCGTCCTATAGTCGGGTCACCTCATAATCAAAGGACGTCTTCGATGCTGGAAAGATTTTTCAAGCGTTTCAAGCAGGACAACGGTGTGACGGCGGATGCCGAAACATCGCCGCTCGTGAACATCGAGGGGATGGAGGGAAAAATTTCCGTCCCCGCCCCGACGAAGGACGACCGCAAATGGGCGAAGAAGCTGCGCAACGCCACGACCGCCAACATCGGCTCCGCACTCGGCTCCGCCATCGCGTCAAACCAGAACTGGCGCGTATGGTATTTGCTGAACCGTCCGCAGTTTAAAAGCGGCGGGATTGTGACGACGGAAAAATCGCACGGTTTCGGCGGCAAGGTTGAAGTCGAAGACGGCATTGCGAAAGCGGCCGAGCATAACAACGTAACCGCCGCCTACCTGCTGCTGAAATACGCAGAGAAAAACCAGGACGCCGGTGCCGGTAAAAAAGCGCGTGAAGAAGTGCAGCACGTGACGGTGACGGGATTAGAATCTGCCGCCAACAAAAGCGGCAACGATGTGTTCACGCTGCTGGCCCGCACGCTGGTGGCGCTGACGGACAAAGACATGCATGCCGCAGGCCCCGCCGAGCTGCTGGATTATAAAAGCGTTTTGAAGAAATCCGCCATCCGCGCCGGCGCTGCGGGGAACGAGGCGCATCTGGATTCCATGATTAACAGCGGCCTGCTTTCCGGCCGCGACATGGTGGATGCCTATATGCAGAGCTTCGACTTTGCGAAGAATTTTTCCGAACCGGTCGAGCTGACGCCGAAAGAGCGCAATACGTTTTTGAACTGGATGTTCCGCAGCGGCATCGTCGACCAGGTTTTCGCAGCCGAAGCGCAGGCCGTTGATGTGCGCCTCAACGACGCGCGGGAGACGATTGAGGCCGCGCGCGAACAGGGCTGGAGCCGCAGTTTCCGCGATTTGACTTTAAGTGACGGCAGCACTGCCAAGGCCGGCGGCAATCAGGTTGAATTCAGCACTATCGATGCCAAAGGCCGCCTGACGCATGTGTTTAACTTTGAAGCCAACCGCGCGCACCGCCTGCGCCCTGACTCGGCCCGTGAAATTCCCATGGAAAAGGCCGACGCTGCGATTGTTGACGCCGGACGCGCCTTTGCCGATGCCTTGAAGGAAAAAGCACCGGAGCTGGTGTGGAAAAAAGGCGAGCCCTTCCGCCTGCGCTTTAAAACGCCGGAAGCTTAAATTACACAATCTGCAGATGCGTGGTGTCCAGCGTCAGACCGCTGGCATGCAGCAGAATGGCGACTTCCACAAAAGCGGTGCCGGAGCCGGAGGCGTCAACGCTGACATGCGTATCGCCGCCGATAACGTCCAGATGCAAGTAATTTTGCTGATGCGCGGCATCGAAGCCCGTCAGCAGGTCTGAAATATCCAGCTTGTCATGCAGCGCGTGGCTGAAGTCCGTCACCGTGCCGGCGGCATCGAAGGTGCCAGCCTTGATGAGAAAAACGTCGGCGCCTGTGCCGCCAATCAGCGTGTCGTGACCGCCGTGGCCATCCAGCGTGTCATCGCCCGCCATGCCGTTGAGCGTATTGTCGGAGGCGCTGCCGGTGATGATATTCGCCAGCGTGTTTCCGGTGCCGTGCACGGCGGAAACGCTGAGATCAAGGTTCTCGATGTTCGTGCCGAGCACCCAGTCAATCGCGGCATGCACCGTATCGGTGCCGCCATTGGACGCCTCGACTACCATGTCCTTCACGTTTTCAACATAGTACTGGTCGTTGCCGCCAAGGCCGGCCAGTTTGTCGGCACCCGCGCCGCCATCCAGCCAATCGTCGCCGCTGCTGCCGGTGAGGGTATTCACGCCAGCATTGCCGACAAGGTAATGCAAAGGCGCCAGCGCCGTCATATTCTCGATATTGCCGTCATCGGCCAGAATATAATCCACCGAGGTGAAAATCGTGTCGGTGCCGCCGCCGGCGGCTTCAATAATAATAACGCCGGGGTCATGCACCACGTAGCTGTCATTGCCCGCGCCGCCGATCAGCGTGTCATTGCCAAGCCCGCCATCCAGCGTGTTGTTGCCGCTATTGCCGGTAAGAATATTATCGAGGTCATTGCCGGTGCCGTTGATGGCCGTCGTGCCGGTCAGGGTCAGGTTTTCGATGTTATCGAGAATTTTATAGGTCACTGAGGCAAAGACGGTATCGACACCTTCATTCAGGTTTTCGTGAATGACATCGCCCGCGGCGCTGATGAAATAGCTGTCGTTACCATCGCCGCCCGTCATGGTGTCGTTGCCC
>JBBQWK010000258.1:0-3370 GCA_038210695.1 Alphaproteobacteria bacterium | reverse complement strand
CCTCATCACCAGCTTTGACTCGCCGAATAAAAAGGTCGAGGAACTAGACCCCATCTTCAAGAAAGCCGTCATTAAAAAGCTGCCGGCCATCTGCGCCAACCCTGACCTCGTCACCGTTTACGGCCATGAACGCGCCGTTGGCCCCGGCGCAGTCGCCAAGCGCTACCACGAACTCGGCGGCATGGCGCATCTCATCGGCAAGCCGCATAAAACCATTTTCCGCTACGCGCTCGGCATGTTTGACGATGTCATCCCGTCGCGCATTCTCGTGATCGGCGATTCGATCCAGCATGATATCGCTGGCGCGATCGGCGTTGATCTTGATACCGCCTTCATCACCCAAGGCATCCACGCCAACGCCTTCAAACCCGGCATGGCGCCGGAAGCGAAGCGCAAAGCAATGGAGCATCTCGCCCAAGGCTACGCCGGCATCCGCCCCAACTGGGTACTCGACAGCCTCATCTGGCAAACCCCCGAAGCCGCTCTTCGCGAACGCGAGCGCGCGCGGATGAAGGAATAAAGCTTAAGCGGCTTTTTCTTTTTTAACAAATTTCCGCAATATAAACCCTGCGCCGCCGATGACGAACGCGGGCAGCCATAACATTCCCAATTCCGTTAAAAACACTTCGAGCCCGCGAGCGCTGAAGAAGTGTGCGCCGATGGGAGAGACAGGAATGGGGTTGAGTGGGAAGAAATAGCGTTCCGCGGAGAACGGCCAGAAGAAGGCGACACCCAGGCCGCCGTCGGTCATGGCGTCGATTAGCGGATGCGAGATGCAGGCGATGAAGGTGTACGCAAAGACCAGCAGCGGCTTGGCCTGCATGTCCTTGTGCTGCCACGCCCAAACCGCCGCGACCAGCAGCGCGAAAACAATTGAATGCGTCGCGCCCCTGTGTCCAAACTGCGAGGCATAAGGGATGTGGAAGGCAAAGCCGATACAATCGGCATCCGGCAGAATGCTTGAAATAATGCCTGCAATCAGCAGCGGTCGCGGAATAGTCTTGTTGCCCAGAGCAAGAGCAATGGCGACGGGAACGGCCGGATGCGAGAAGATGGTCGCCATTACTCGGGCTTCCTGCGGATGAAGTGGGTTATTTCAACTAGTAACCGGCATATGTTTTTAAAACATTTGCGGAAGGTTTTATAGGCATTGGCCGCAAGCAGCGTTCAATCAACGCGAAAAACAGCAACAGCATGAAACACACAATGGCGCCCCGTAGCACCTCTGTTCTATGTTTCGCGCCTTGAATTAGGGCTGGTAAACGGGCGTATCGTCTTCCTGATAATGCGTGCAAAGAATAGCATAGGCGGCCTTGATGTCGGGCATGGCACGCTCGACGGCGGCTTCGCCTTCGGCAATCAATTCTTCAGCGCGGTCGAATTCCATGAGGCCGATGTGGCCGATCCGCGGCACAATAAGAACGTCAGGCGGATCGCCGGCAAGGCGTGAGCGGGCGAGGCGGTCTTGCACAATGTTAAGGGCGGAAACCATGACGCCGAAAATGCTCGGCGCGCCTTCTTCGCGGCGGAAGACACGCTGGATCAGGCCTTTCTTTTTGACCTCCTCCAGCTGTTGCGGGCCATCGAAGTTAAGCAGGTCAAAACCCGCGACTGTCGGAATGGTATCGCCGGGGCGCTTGACCTTGCCGATGATGTCTCCGGAAACGTTGACGGCAATCGTCATGCGCGCGCCATTGGCGGTGCAGGCGGAAACGGGCACGGGGTTGACCAGCGCGCCGTCAATAAGCCAGCGGTTGTTCATGAACACGGGCGGGAAGATGCCGGGCAGGGAGAAGGAGGCGCGCATGACATCCACCAGACGGCCCTTGCGCAGCCAGACTTCGTGACCGGTGACAAGATCGGCCGTAATGGCGATAAAGGGGTTCGGCAAATTCTCGACGCGGACTTCGCCGAAATGGTCGATCATCAGCTTCATCAGCTTTTCGCCGCCGATAAGGCCGGACGCCTTAACGCGGAAATCGAGATACGACAGCACCTTGAATTTGGTCAGTGAATAGGCCCAGTCCTCGACTGCATCCAGACGGTCGGCGAGATAAGCCCCGCCAATCAGCGCGCCCATGGAAGTACCCGAAATAATCGTAGGTTCGATGCCATGGCGCTTCAGCGCCCGGATAACGCCGATGTGCGCAAAACCACGCGCAAGGCCGCTGCCAAGGGCAAGGCCGATGCGGGGCGGGGTGGACATGTGAACCTGTTGCTCGCCGCCGGCCTTAAGGCCGAGGCTGGCCGGCATGACGTCTGCCGGTTTTTTGTCTTTTCCGAACATGAAACTCCGCTATTTTCGCTTATTATGTTTATTGTTTACAGCGCAGGCATTTAAAGCGTAATATCCCCGCTTCGTGTAGTATAACACGGGTTTTCTAAAGTATTAACAAAGAACAGAGATCGCCTTGTCCTTTCCCAAAAACGGCCCGCAGCCTGTTCCGCACGCCGCCGCAAAAAAACCCGAATTGACCGCCTCCGGTCCGCTGATCCGCCGCATGGTGGAGACATATGTCCGCCCGCGCCTTGGCAGCGTGTTCTGGGCGGCGGTCATGATGCTGATTTCCGCCGCCATGACCGGCGCGATGGCAAAACTGCTAGAACCCATTATTGATAAAGTCTTTGCCGACAAGACGCCCGGCATGCTCTGGCCCGTGGCCGGCGCGGTCTTCCTTGTCTTCGCGCTTCGCGGCGCTGCAACATACGGCCAGACCGTCATGATGAACAACCTCAGTCAGCGTATTGTCAGCGATATGCAGCGCGATATGTTCACGCACCTTGTCTATGCCGACCTGTCATATTTCCATGCCAATTCCAGCGGTCATTTGATGTCGCGGTTTATTTCCGACATGGCTCTCGTGCGCAACGGGGTTACTGAAAGTCTGACCGGCCTCGGTAAAAACTTTTTTACCATCGCATTTCTTATCTGCGAAATATTAGCGCAAGACTGGAAGCTGGCGATTATTTCCATCTTCGTCTTTCCGGCAGCGGCCTATACCGTCATGCGTCTTGGTAAAAAACTGCGCAAAGTTTCCAGCGTCACGCAGGTCACCACGGGTGAAATGACCGCAATGCTCGGACAGGCCTTTCAGGGCGCGAGGCATGTAAAATCATACGGCATGGAAGATTTTGAAATTTCCCGTGTTCACGGGGTCATTGAAAATATCTACAAGCTGATGAACCGCACCTTCCGCGTTTCTGCCATTCTCGCGCCTATCGGCGAGCTGCTGAGCGGCCTTGCGATTGTCACCACGAGCCGAGCGACGGGCACGGCTCGGCGATGACCGAATAGCCGAGGTAGGCGGGGACGGACAGGAGCATGCCCGCACGCTCACGCAGGAACGTGCGAGTCGACGAAGCTCGGCCC
>JBBQWK010000257.1:0-3370 GCA_038210695.1 Alphaproteobacteria bacterium | reverse complement strand
AGCCGCGCGCGGCAAGCAGTCCGGCCGCACGCAGGAAATCCAGCGCCTCATCGGCCGCGCCCTCCGCGCCGTTGTCTCCCTCGAAACCTTAGGCGAAATCCAGATCACGCTGGATTGCGACGTCATCCAGGCGGATGGCGGCACACGCACCGCGGCGATTACCGGTTCCTACGTCGCGTTGCAGCAGGCCGTCGCGCATCTGATTAAAATCGGCGCCGTGAAGTCGAACCCGATTATTGACACCATCGCTGCCGTTTCCTGCGGTCTCTACAAGGGCGAAGCGGTGCTTGACCTCGACTATGCCGAAGATTCCAACGCCGAGGCTGACGCCAACTTCGTCATGACCGGCAGCGGCGGCCTTGTTGAAGTGCAGGGCACCGCCGAACACCGCGCTTTCTCCGAAGAGCAGTTTTTGCAGCTCATGAAACTGGCGCGCAAGGGAATTTCCGATCTGGCGCAGTTCCAGAAACAGGCTTTGGGTATCTGAATATGGCTTTCGACAAAATCAAATCCGGACTGAAAAACGTTTTCGACCTTGCCGTGCATGGCGAAAGCACCGCTAACTACAAGCGCAAGCCGGAAGTGGTGGGTGCGCTGGTCGAGGCCAACATCGGCCTCGGCCCCGCAGATGACAAAGCCTATGCCGACCGCCTCCGCGATGTGCTGATGCAGGTTCCTACCAAAGACCTCGATACCTTGAAGAATTCCAAAGTCGGCATCATTCTCGACAAGCGCCTTGGCGAACAAATTCTTGGCGCGCGTGACCGCGCCATTTTTGCCGTGTTCTACAAGCGCACAGACGGCAACGTCGTCGGCCTGCAGGATAGCGGCAAGTCGAAAAAAGAAACCGGATATTTCGATACCACCAGCCATGACGGCGCGGCCGCACTTTCGAAGCTCGCGGATTATATCCGCGGCGGCGGGCTGAACGGGCAGGACGACACGCTTTTTGCCTCCCGCTACCACTATTCCGCCGGCATGCGCGGCGGCGGCGTCACTGTCATGGAATGGCGTCTCGCACGCCTGTTCGACCTCGGCACGCAAAACAAAAACCCCGGCCTGAATACCCCGCCGAAGCCTTAAGGAATTTACCCCGATGAAGCCCGCCAAAGACATGAAACAGACCCTGCGCTACAAAAACATGGTCGCCAACCTGAAATCCCGCCCGCCCTACGTCAAGGAAGCGGCGTTGATCAAGGAAATCGCCGCCGGCAAGCAATGGCGCATTGACGCCGTGATCGACGCGATTGAAACGCAGCAGGCCGGCTGGAGCCGCATGAACGTCACCAACGTTTTCAAAAGCGCGGCCATGTTCGGCCGGTTGGCGACGATCGAGCGCTTGTGCGATATTTTTGAATATAAAGTCGGCGGCAGGGGCGATGGCGCAACGCTGGCGGCCTTCCATGTCGCAAGCCTGCACGGCCATTACAAAGTCGCGGATGCCATGCACGCCCGCGGCGCGCGGCCTGACTATGACGCGCATGACAAAACCCCGCCCGCCATGTACACCGCCTTGCGGGAAGCCGATATCCGCAAAATTGATTACCTGCTGAAAAAAGGTGCGGCTGCGGATTACGCGCTGTCCCTCGCCAGCAGTTCCTGCGAATTAAAGGTCATCCGCCACCTCGTTGAAAATCGCGGCGCGGGTGTCAGCCTTGCGCTGGAAGGCTTCTGGACGCCGTTCCTGAATGCCGTGAAAAACGACCGCGAAGATCTCGCGCGTTATTTTGTCTCCAAAGGCGCAAAGCCAGCGGAAGAAAAAGGCGCAGGCGAAGCGCTGTACACGGCTGTCGGCCGCGGCAACGTGAAACTGGCCGAATACATGCTTGATCTTGGCATCAAGGCAGACCGCCAGACGCTGCATCACGCGCTGTTCGAAGGCCATGTGGAAGTTGCAAAACTGCTGGTGACAAAGGGCGGCCTTGACCTGAACGAGCCGAAGCAGGAATCCCTGCTGCTGTCCATCATCTCCAAAAACCCGATCGAAGCGGTGAAGTTCTGCATCGAAAACGGCGCGACGCCTGAAAAGGCCTTGGCCGCGTTGAATGCAGATGCCGAGCTGTACCGTCACGGCCAGCGCGACAAAATGAAAAAATTCCTTGAAGAATATCAGGCACCCGCCGCGCCGAAACCGCACCGCGGGTTTACACTGTGAGCCAGCCGCAACCCAAATCCGCATCCCGCGCCTTCACCGGCGATGAACTTGTTGTCGCGACGCATAACAACGGCAAGCTGAAAGAGCTGCGTGAATTGTTTGGCGATAAGGTAAAAAAGCTTACCTCCGCCGCCGATTACGGCCTCGATTCCCCCGCCGAAACCGGCACAACGTTTATCGAGAATGCGCTGATCAAGGCGCAGTATGTGGCGCAGAAAACCGGCAAGCCCGCGATTGCGGATGATTCCGGCCTTTGCGTTGCCGCGCTGGATGGCGCGCCCGGCGTTTATTCCGCCGACTGGGCAGAAGAAGAAGGCAAGCCGCGCGACTTCGGCATGGCGATGGCGAAGGTCAACAAGGCCATGGCCGGCAACCCCGATACCGCCGCGCATTTCGTGTCCTGCCTGATCCTCGCCTGGCCGGATGGCCACTATGAAGCGGTAGAAGGCTATGCGCATGGCAACGTCACTTGGCCGCCGCGCGGCGAACAGGGCTTTGGCTATGACCCCATGTTTGTGCCGAAGGGTGATACGCGCAGCTATGGCGAAATGACGGCGGATGAAAAGAACGCGACCAACCACCGCGCCGACGCCTTCAAGAAGATGCTGGCGAAATGCTTCCCCTGAAAGCCACGGCCAGCGAACCGAAACAACTCAGCATCTACGTCCACTGGCCGTTCTGCAAATTCAAGTGCCCCTATTGCGACTTCAACAGCCATGTGCGCGAGCGTATCGAGCATAAAGACTGGGCAGGCGCTTACCTGAAGGAATTGCGCTACTACCGCGACCTGACCGGCCCGCGCCATATCCAGTCGGTCTTTTTCGGCGGCGGCACGCCCTCGCTGATGGAGCCTGCAACGGTCGCGGCGGTGATCGACTGCATCCACGACCTCTGGGGCCTGCCGCAGGGCGCGGAAGTAACGCTGGAGGCAAACCCCACATCTGTCGAGACCAACAAGCTGCAGGGCTTCAAAACTGCCGGCGTCAATCGTGTGTCGCTCGGCGTGCAGGCATTGAATGATGCAGACCTGAAAAAACTCGGGCGGCAGCATTCCGCGGCGGAAGGCATTGCGGCCGTCGAACTCGCGTCGAAAATATTCACGCGTTATTCCTTCGACCTTATTTACGCACGCCCTGACCAGACGCCCGTAATGTGGGAAGCGGAATTGAAACAGGCGCTGGCCATGGCGGCAGGGCATATGTCGCTCTACCAGCT
>JBBQWK010000256.1:0-3371 GCA_038210695.1 Alphaproteobacteria bacterium | reverse complement strand
CCGTCGGCCGCCAGCAGCCTGAATTCCTGCACTTGGCGAAGCAGCCCTCGCCGCGCAAGACCACGCAGCGCTTCCAGGCCTTCGCCCGCGCGGAAATGGGAGTTTGGGAGGGGTGAGGAATTGGTCGGTATTTATTTTCCGGCACATACTCGTATTTCTGGGCGTAACGCTGGCCGGCAGTTTTTTGCCGGGATTTATTATTCTGCTACCCGCGATTTTCAGGGGAGAAATAAGTTTGGACGGCGTCAGGGCCTTCGCTGCGCTGATGTTGCTGCAACATCAGCTCATCGCCCCATCCGTCATTGTTTACGTGCCAATTGCGCTGGCGCTTTGGAAAAAGGGCAGGCGTGACACAGGCATTTGGGCCGTCACAGGCGCTCTCTCCATGCTCATTCCGGCGGCGTTCATGATCATGGCCATTGGTCATTTTAAACGGCCGCCAAACTTGCTGGGAATGCAGGGCGCATCAATCGCTGGGATTTATTTATTTGTTGGCTTTTGTTTGGGCGCAATGCACATATTGACGCTAGCTGCGGTTAACAATCGCTGGCTGAAACATCTAACGTTTGCGGTAAATTAAGCCGCCGACTTTTTCTGGTCGGCGCTGCCGGGCATGGCTTTCGCTTCGCCGCGCATGAAATGTTTGCGGCACAAGGATGTATACAACTCATTGCCGCCAATGGCGACTTGCTGGCCAGCGCGCGCCACATCGCCTTTGGGCGAAAGGCGTGCGGTCATGGTCGCTTTTTTGCCGCACCAGCAGATCGCCTTGATTTCTTCGATGTTATCGGCGAAACGCAGCAGGCTTTCGGAGCCGGGGAAAAGATTGCCCATGAAATCCGTCTTCAACCCATAGGCAAGCACGGGAATATTGAGGTCGTCGACGATACGGGCGCATTGCAGCACCTGTTCCGGCGTCAGGAACTGCGCTTCATCCATGAAAAGCGCGTCGACCTTCTTGGTTTTGTTCATGTCTTCGACAAAGGCGAAAATATCCGTCGTGGCGTCGAACAGGTCAGCCGGATGGTAAATGCCAAGGCGGGAGGAAATTTTGCCGACGCCGGCGCGGTCATCAATTTTCGCGGTCATGGCAATGGGGTTCATGCCGCGCTCGAAATAGTTGTATTGCGCCTGCAGCAGCTGCGTCGACTTGCCCGAATTCATGGCGGCGTATTTGAAATAGAGCGAGGCCATCAGCGTCTCCCGTTTAATAATTCGCGTCGGTGATATTTTTTTGATTGAAGGCATCATAGCGAAACCGCAGCGCGGTTGCCAGACACGAAATGTCCTTCTGCAAAAAACGCAAAATTATTTCGCGGCTGAATGCGCCTTGCGAACTAAACGTTTGATCGTTCAAAGATTAATCGTTATCCGGCTGTTTCCAAGTCTTGAAAATCTGGAAACTTTTGGTGACTTCGGAGAATTCCGACACGAAAAGCCCCTGTTTGCACAGCGAAGTATAAGCTGCAAAACCGCCGCCCGTGGGGGAGGCCGCGACCGAGTTGCGTTCCAGGTGCTTAAAGACAACAGGCGCGCCGGTCTTCTCGTCACGCTCCAGCTGCGCCTTCAGGGGGTCGGCAAAGTTGATAAGGAAGGTGCCTTGTCCTTCAGATTTTTTGTCGCCAAAAACAGCCGCGAATATAAGCCTGCCGTCCTTTACAATCAGGCTGCCACCGGCAAGCTTGTTGTAATCGCCTACCAGTTTGGCATCCGCCAGCGTCAACGGCGTGCCAAGGTAGCCCCAGTTCTTGCCATGGTCGGCAGAGGCGAGAAGGATAACGCGGTCGGGCAGCTGGTCTGTCTGCTCCTTGAAAGCCGAAAGCGACATGAATAGCGCCCCCTTCAGGTTCACAACGCTTGGGCGCGAATAGAAGTACATTCCGCTCAAGGAGGCGTTGAGGTCGTTGATATGATGCATGACGAATTTGTCGTAGGGCACCGGCGGTCGCTGCGCATTTGCTGAAAGCATCCATTCTTCCGGCGACCACGGGCCCTGCGGCTGGGCAGCCGTGCGCATCGAGATATAGTTATAGTATTTGGCGATGCCAATGGTGTTGGCGTGGTTGCCGGTCCAGAAATAACGGTAGGCGAAAATCTTCCACTCGCGGCCTTTATCTTCCGGGTCATAGACAATGGACGGGGTTTCGGCAACCCAGGTGCCTTTGTCCACCTCCGTCACGGCATCGGGGTAGTAAACCGGTTCCTGTTTCGGCTCGAAACCGGCGGAGGACACCGTAATCCAGCTGCGGCAGCCAGGGGTCGAGCGCTCCAGCACAATCTGCGGCGCAATGCGCTTCTGCCCGTCAACGATATTCGCGCCAATCATGGTATGCGCCATGATCACTTGGTCGCCATCCGTCGCGATCGCGGGGTCCAGCACGCCAATGTTTTGCGTATCCAGCAGCGGAAACTTCAACGGCTCCACCACCTGCTTGATGATGCCGGCGGTGAAGAAGAAGTGCAGGCTGTAGGGCATGGCGAAAAGGAAGAAGCAGGTGCCGATGATGACGACCATCTTGTAGGCGAACGGCAGCATGCCGAAAATTTCTGTCAGCGATTTGCCGTGAATCTGCATGTGACTGCTTCCTTGTTGCCGAAATTTCTGCCGGTGAAATAGGCGTTAAGCGGCGGCAGGCAGGTCGATCTCGAGGATCGCCATGTTGAAGTCGTAAGAAATTTCGCCTTCGTCTTCATCGCGGTAAATAACGCCGATGAATTCGCCGTCGAGCGAGACTTCGACGGAATCTTTCGCTTCCTTGCGCTCGGCAAGGCTGATTTTCTTGTTGCCGAATTTGGTTTGCAGATAGGCCTGCAGGCGGGTGATTTCTGTTTTTTGCATGGTGTTCCAAAGCTCCTTCGATGTGCTGGGGCCAGTGTAGCCGTTTCAGAAGCGGAACGGAATAATGCAAGCGCGGTAAAATCATATTTTTCATATCTTTCAAGCCTGTTTTCGGCGGCTTGTCAGGGCGGGGTGCATGTGCAAAACTCCTCGCCTATTCCATATGTCAAAAAACGGGGAACACCCATGTCCTTAGGGTCAGACAAGCCTGCGCCGGAAACGCCGTCGCCTGCAAAGTCCACGCCTGCGAAGCCTTCATTGGCTGACCAGCACTGGCGCGCGACGTTAAGGTCCCGCAAGCGCAGCGACCTTGAATCGGATATGGAGACTGCGATTGAAACCGGCGACAGCTGGCGCTTTGCGCTGCTACTGCAGGTGGAAGCCGGCTGGGGTCGCGATGAAAAATTTCTGCTGAAGGCCGTCGCCGCTGGCCGGGATGATATGTTTTTTGCCATGACCGCGCGGGAGCCTGGCTGGCAGGAAGATGTCCGCCTGCAATATATTGGCGAGGAAGCCGCCAAAAAAGGCCGTA
>JBBQWK010000255.1:0-3407 GCA_038210695.1 Alphaproteobacteria bacterium | reverse complement strand
TCAGCGAAAGCAAAATGCCGGATCCGTTGATGCTTGGCATTGCCGGTTTCTGCGTTGTGCTGCTCGTCGTCGCCTGGGCAGTCTTTTCCGGCGGCAAGGAAGGCGACAAGACGGTTGCCGATGCTATTCCGCCGGCGCCTGTGGTTAACGGCACATCATCTGTGCTCGTCGCAGCGCCGCCCGTGCCGGCGAATATCGCCACGGCAACCCCTCTTGCCGGTGCCAGCGGCAATGCGCCCATTTCAACCGGTCCGCTGACAGCGCCCGTTACGCCGGTGCAGCGCGGAGGGGACACGGTAGTATCGCCAGCTGCCGCGCCTGCCACGCCCGCTGTGGCGTCCAACAGCCACCTTGTCCTGCCCCAGCATAAGCCCGCTGCGCCATCTGAAGGCCCAAGCGATACCGCGGCCGAGGCAACGCCGCCGCCGGCGGATACGCCGGATGCCGGCAATGCCGCCGCCATCAACTGGAACGCGCCCGCCGCCAATGATGTCATCAACGTAGGCCGTGGCAAGGGCCGCGTGACGCTTCAGTCCACCGATTTCACCTGGGTTCAGGTAACGGATGGCAGCCGCCATATTCTGGTCAAAAAGGTTCTTCGCCCCGGCGAGCGTTACTTCGTGCCGGATGTGCCGGGCGCTTCGCTGATCACCTCCAATGCCGGCGGCCTGCAGATACTTGTCGACGGCAGCAGCATCGGCAGCCTTGGCGCGCCGGGGGAAATTGTGCGCGGCGTGCGCCTTGACCCCGACACCCTGAAGAAACCCAAACGCGTCAAGCATTACGAGTAACAGAGTTTAAGCCATGTCTTACCAGACCAGACCCTACCGCATGATCCAGCGCCGCAAGACGCGCACCGTTTACGTCGGCAAAGTGCCCGTTGGCGGGGATCATCCCATCACCGTGCAGTCGATGACGAACACGCTGACGTCGGACGTCAAGGCGACCATCGACCAGATCCGCGCGCTGGAAGTCGCGGGTGCGGATATCGTGCGCGTGTCATGCCCCGATGAAGCCTCCACCAAAGCGCTGCCGGAAATCATCAAGGAAGTGACCGTGCCGATCGTGGCGGACATTCACTTTCACTACAAACGCGGCATTGAATCGGCGCTTGGCGGCGCGGCGTGCCTCCGCATCAACCCCGGCAACATCGGCTCCGACGAGCGCGTGCGCGAGGTCATCAAGGCGGCGAAAGACAATAACTGCTCCATCCGCATCGGCGTTAACGCCGGCTCCCTTGAAAAAGACCTGCTGGAGCAATTTGGCGAGCCGTGCCCGGAAGCCATGGTTGCCTCCGCCCTCCGCCATATCAAAATTCTTGAAGACAACGACTTTTTCAACTTCAAAATTTCCTGCAAGGCCTCGGATGTGTTCCTCGCCGTTGCCGCCTATCAGCAACTGTCGGAAGTTTGCGATTACCCGCTGCACATCGGCGTGACGGAAGCGGGCGGCCTTCGCACCGGCACCGTGAAGTCCTCCATCGGCATGGGAAACCTTCTCTGGGCGGGAATTGGCGATACCATCCGTGTGTCGCTTTCGGCCGATCCGGTCGAGGAAATCAAGGTCGGTTTTGATATTCTGAAATCGCTAGGCTTGCGCCACCGCGGCGTCAACGTCATTGCCTGCCCTTCCTGCGCGCGGCAGCAGTTTGACGTTATTAATACCGTCAAGGTGTTGGAAGAGCGGCTGGCGCATATCACCACGCCCATGTCCATCTCCGTCATCGGCTGCGTCGTCAACGGCCCCGGCGAGGCCTTGATGACCGACATCGGCTTTACCGGCGGCGGGCGCGGCACGCATCAGGTCTACATCGGCGGCCAGCCGGCGCACCGGTTGCAGAACGAAGATATCGTGCAGCACCTCGTCGATCAGGTGGAGAAAAAAGCCGCCGAGATTGAAGCGAGAATGGCGGCGGAAGAAGCCGCAAAAACCCTCGCGCTCGAGACCGCTTAATGTCGCTCGACCGCAAACTGTCGCAGGTGCTGGCGCGCTTCAATGAAATCGAAGGTCTGATGTCGACATCCGGCATGGCGTCCGACGAATTCATCAGGCTCTCCAAGGAATATGCAGAATTGACGCCGCTTGCCGCCGTCATCCGCGACTACCAGAAGGCGCAGAAAGAATACGCCGACCTCGACAGCATCATGCGCGACCAAACCGCCGACAAGGAAATGCGCGCTCTGGCGGAAGAAGACTATTACAAGCTGAAAGACCAGCTGCCCGAATTTGAAAAGAACATCCACATCGCCCTGCTGCCCAAAGACGCGGCGGACAGCAAAAACGCCATCCTCGAAATCCGCGCCGGCACCGGCGGGGACGAGGCGGCGCTGTTCGCCTCCGACCTGTTCGATATGTACAAGCGCTATGCCGATTTGAAGGGCTGGCGCTTTGATGTGATGGAGCTGTCGCAAAGCGACCTCGGCGGGCTGAAACAGGCGGTGATCGAGGTTGCAGGGCAGGATGTATTTGCGCGCCTGAAATTTGAATCCGGCGTCCACCGCGTGCAGCGCGTGCCGGCAACGGAAGCCTCCGGCCGCGTCCATACCTCTGCCGCGACGGTCGCGGTGCTGCCGGAAGCCGAGGAAGTCGACATGACCATCAACGATGCGGATCTCCGCATCGATGTGTTCCGTGCCGGCGGCGCGGGCGGCCAGCACGTCAACAAGACTGAATCTGCCGTGCGCATCACGCATATCCCCACCGGCGTCGTCGTGCAGCAGCAGGATGAAAAATCCCAGCACAAGAACAAGGCGAAGGCGCTTAAAATTCTGCGCTCGCGCCTCTACGACGCGCAGCGCCAGAAGCTGGACGCCGAACGCTCCATCGCCCGCAAGGACCAGGTCGGCTCCGGCGACAGGTCGGAGCGTATCCGCACCTATAATTTCCCGCAAGGCCGCGTCACCGACCACCGCATCAACCTGACGCTCTACCAGCTGGACCGCGTGCTCAGCGGCGAAAACCTCGACGAAATCATCGACCCGCTTATTTCCAACGATCAGGCGGAAAAATTGTCGGAGATGAGTTGGTGAGCGGTTGGCTATGAAACCCTACGCTAAAAAAGACTTTCCTGTTTCAGATATCCGGCGTTTCCTTGAGCCGGGGCCGATTGTGTTGGTGTCGTCGCGGTATAGGGCGCAGACGAATATCATGGCCATGGGCTGGCATATGGTGATGGAATTCGAGCCCTCCCGCCTTGGCTGCTTTATCACCACCGCGAACCACAGCTACGAGCTGATCCGCCAGAGCCGCGAGCTGGTCATTAATGTGCCGGAGGTCTCGATGATGGAGAAGGTCATCGGCATCGGCAACTGCCATGGTTCATCGAAGCTGGATAAATTCCGGAAATTCGGCCTGACGGCGGAGGCGGGCGAGGTTGTTTCTGCGCCGCTGATTAAAGAGTGTTACGC
>JBBQWK010000254.1:0-3445 GCA_038210695.1 Alphaproteobacteria bacterium | reverse complement strand
CCGCAAAAATCACCGCGCATCACGGCAAGGCAAATGGCCTGTTTTACTGGACAAGCGACCTTGCAGAATTCCTTGATAGTGTTCTAGCGGCCATGCCCGCCGCCGCGCTTGCTGCCGTCATCGAGAAAATGGCATCAGATTTTGAAAACACCTCCGACGGTTTCCCAGACGTCATCATGCTGAAGGACGGCGCGGTGAAATTTGTGGAAATCAAGGCGGAGGGTGACCAGATACAGCGCCACCAGCTGACGCGCATCCGCCAGCTGCAACAGGCGGGTTTTGAGGTGGTCATCACCCGTGTCGCCTATCGCTTCGACCCGCAGCAAATTTTTGTCGTCGTCGACGTTGAAACAACCGGCGGCAGGGCGGCAACGGAGCGCGTGACGGAAATCGGCGCGGTTAAAATTCAGGGCGGCAAGGTCATCGGCGAATGGCAGAGCCTGATCAACCCCGGCCGCCGCATTCCCTATTTCATCACCGAACTCACCGGCATTTCCGACGAGATGGTTGCGGATGCGCCGAAGTTCGCAGATATCGCCGCTGATTTTAAAAACTTCCTGCAAGGCGCTATTTTTGCGGCGCATAATGTTAATTTCGACTACGGCTTTATCGCGGAAGAATACAAACGGCTGGAGCTTGACTTCCGCTACCCCAAAATCTGCACGGTTGCCAGCATGCGCCGGCATTACCCCGGGCATTCATCCTACAGCCTTGCCACCATCTGCCGCGAATACGGCATCGCCCTCAAAAGCCACCACCGCGCCCTGTGCGATGCGCAGGCGGCGGCGGAACTGTTGATGCTGGTCAATGAAAAGCGCGCAGCCGCCATTGCACCTGTAGACAATCTTGATGCGGAACGTATAGTAGGCGAAGCATAAATCCCTTCTTATACGCGGCGGCCAAAAATGAAATACATCCTCGCCCTCTTACTGTTCCTGCTCCCCATCAGCGCGATGGCGGCGGACAGCCATACCCTGACCTTGAGCAACGGCGCGGAACAGCATCTGCTCACCGCAGCGGAATTGCTGAAGCGTCCTGAAACGACGGATATCACGATTGAAAATGACGGCTCCTATGGCAAGACCATGCACTACCGCGCCATTCCGCTCGCCGCCCTGCTGAAGGGGATTAATGTCGCGCCGGACAGCGTGGTCGAGGCTGTGGCAACGGACGGCTTTGTCGCCCAGCTGCCGCTTGATCTTCTGCTGCAAACAAAAGCTAAGGCTGCGCAGCCCTACCTTGCGATTGAGCCGCCGGATGCGCCATGGCCTGTGCTTACCGGCAAGAAAGCCAGCGCAGGGCCGTTCTATATCATCTGGAAGAACCCCGCCGCCTCCGGCATCCGCAGCGAGCAGTGGCCCTATATGGTGGTCGAACTCCGCACTGCAGATTCCCCCGCGAAACGCTGGAAGGAGCTGGCGGTGGATGCTGCCCTGCCCGCTACCTCCCCCATTCGCGCGGGTCAGGCGCTGTTCGCCACGCAATGCATGTCCTGCCACAAGCTGAACGGCGCCGGCAGCGCCGATGTCGGCCCCGATCTCAACCGCCCCGCCAGCCCGACGGAATACTTCAAATCGGACGCCCTGAAGAATTACATCCGCGATCCCGCCAGTCTCCGCCACTGGCCTGCGATGCAGATGCCGGGCTTCAAGCCGGATGCTTTGAGCGACCATGAAATAGAGCTGATTATCACCTATCTCGAACATATGGCGGCGCGGCGCAAATAATTCCCGTCTACCCCCTCCTTAAATGACTGTAAATATTCATGAAATCAGCGAAATTTTTGGGTTGTATCTGCGCCCCAAATAATGTATTAAGGAAAATATAAAAATCATTCATTTGAAGCAGGGCCAGCATGAAAAACCGTAAGAAGGCAAAGGGTGACTTTACCGTGGCCAAGAACAAGACATCGCCGGATGCACCTGCCCCGCTGGTCTACACAATTTCCGACGAGAAAAAGCAAAAGGCGCTGAACCCGCCCATCGACAACAATGTCATCGACGAAAAACACGGCTACAAAATTTCCGACCCCTTCCGCCCGCTCGAAAATCTCGATGCGCCGGAAACATCAGCTTGGGTCGATGCGCAGAACAAGAAATTCTCCGACTATATTTCGACGCAAAATACCACCATCGACCAGACTGCCGCCTTCATGGAAGACGCCATGAACTATGTGCGCTCCAGCATGCCTGCCCGTTACGGCAGCAAATATTTCAGCACGCTGCAGGACGGCCTTGCACCCCAGCCAATATATCAGGTGCAGGACAGCCCTGACGGCGAAGCGCGCACGCTGTTTGATCCCAATACACTGTCGAAGGACGGCACCGCCTCCCTCTCCGGCACTTACCCGAGCCCCGACGGCAAATTGGTTGCCTATCTTGTGTCACAGGCCGGCAGCGACATGTAGGTCATGCGCATCCGCGATGTTGAAACCGGCAAAGACCTGCCCGATGTGATCGAAGGCTGCCGCTTCTGCGGCGTGCTGTGGGACAAAGACAGCAACGCAGGCTTCCAGTACACCTACCCCGTCACCCCCGGTGCCTGGGGCCGCAAAGCGCTGCACCACACAATTGGCGAGCCCGTAGAAAACGACAAGCTGATTTTCGAGAAAAAAGGCGATGCTCCCTGGGCGCAGCCCTTCCGCCTTGATACCGACATTTATGAATGGGTCACGACCGGTCTTGGCTTCGACCGCAACAACGGCATTCACTATCGCCCCCGCGGCAGCGATGAGGCTTTCACCACTCTGCAGGAATCCGGTCTTTATCAACTGACGCCGGTAGCGGAGCTAGGCAACGGCGATATTCTGGCTTTGACCAGCAAAGACGCCTCCCGCGGCCGCCTTGTGCGCTTTAACCTTGCCGACCCCGCGCCGGAAAAATGGCAGGATGTGATACCCGAGCATAAAGCCGACCGCCTGAACGGTGTGATGTACCATCAGGGCAAGCTGTTTGCCTTCTACAACCACGACACCGCTGACCAGATCAGCGCGTTCGATACCGCCGGCAAACACCTGCATGACGTACCGCTGCCGATCCAGAGCGTTGCAGGCTTTGCCCGCGTCAATCCGGAAGACACCACGCTGATGATGAAAATCTCCAGCTTCACGACGCCCGGCGATACCTATAGCTATGACGTTGCGACAAACGCGCTGACGCTGGTCAAGAAAAGCGACTGCAAATACGACCTCGAAGGCTGTATTGTCGAGCGTAAATGGACAACCTCCAAAGACGGCACCAAAATTCCCATGACCGTCATCCGCCCCGCTGATGTGCTGCTGGACGGCACGGCGGCCTTGAAGCTGTACGGCTATGGCGCGTCCAACTCATCCCTCGGGCCCGGCTTCAGCTTCACGACGCTGGACTGGGTGCGCAAGGGCGGCATTTACGTGCAGACCAATATCCGCGGCGGCGGCGAATTCGGCGCCGACTGGTACGACAACGGC
>JBBQWK010000253.1:0-3451 GCA_038210695.1 Alphaproteobacteria bacterium | reverse complement strand
GCGGCTGTATTCCGACGATGATTCCGATGACGCGCCGAGCGCCGAGAGGTGGATAAGCAGCTGGACATTGGCGAATTTGCAGCTGCGCGCAATGCGCTCCGCCGCTTCCACATGCATGCGCTTGAAGCTGCTTTTGCCGCTTTCAAACAGAACGCCAATGAGGTTGACGGCCATATCCGCGCCTGCAAGCGCGACGGCGACCGACTGGTCATTATTCACATCGCAGCCGATCGGCACGATCTGGCCGACGCCGCCGGCGGGGCGCAAAAAGTAGGCGCGCTGCGGCACGCGGGTTGCAACCCTTATGTTCGCGCCGGTTTTCGCCAGCTGCCAGATGATATGCCGGCCGAGGAAGCCTGTGCCGCCGAAAACGGTGATAGTTTTTGTTTTAAGGGTCATGGTGGTTATTTCGCCTCGCTGGCCTTGATGACAAAACTGTCGATTACTTTTTTGCGTCCGGCGGAATCAAAGCGGATATCCAGCTTGTCGCCTTCAGTCGTCACCACTGTGCCATATCCGAACTTCTGGTGGAAGACGCGGTCGCCAATAGTGAAACCCGCTTCCGATTCAATGGTGGAGCTGACGCGGGCCATGGAATTATCCACCAGTTCGGCCTTGCGGCTCTGCCAGCCGCCGCCGCTGTTGCCGCGATAGGGGCTGTCAAGGCCCTGCGCCGGTGCATAATTCGATTGTTGCTGGCCGCGGTAAACGCCGGTTTCGACTTCTACGTCCACATGGTCTTTGGGCAACTCGTCAATAAAGCGCGACGGCAGGCAGCTTTGCCAGTTGCCGTAAATCAGCCGGTTGGCGGCAAAGTAAATATAGGCTTTTTTGCGCGCCCGCGTGATGCCGACATAGGCAAGGCGGCGTTCTTCTTCCAGCCCTGTAATGCCGGTTTCATCCATGGTGCGCTGGTTGGGGAAGACGCCTTCCTCCCAGCCGGGCAGAAAGACGGCGTTGAATTCAAGGCCCTTGGCGGAATGCAGCGTCATGATCGACACCATCTCCCCGCCTTCCTTGTCGTTATTTTCCATGACCAGCGATACGTGCTCGAGGAAGGTGTCGAGGTTTTCGAATTCTTCCAGCGCGGTCACGAATTCTTTCAAGTTCTCCAGCCGCCCTGCCGCCTCCGGCGATTTATCCGCCTGCCACATGCCGGTATAGCCGGATTCATCCAGTACAATCTGCACAAGGTCGGTATGTGGCATGCTGCGGAGTTCAACACGCCAGCGGTCGAAGTCGCGCAGAAGATTGGTCAGGGTCTGGCGCACCTTCGGCTTGAATTCATCGGTTTCCAGCAGCTGGCGCAGCGCCGCATACATCGGCACCTGTTTGGCGCGCGCGACGTTACTTAATGTTTGCAGCGTCGCGTCTCCGATGCCGCGTTTCGGCGTATTGATGATGCGGGCAAGCGCCAAATCATCATCCGGCTGGATGATGACGCGCAGGTACGCAATCGCATCGCGAATTTCCTGCCGCTCGTAAAAGCGCAAACCGCCGATAACTTTGTAGGGGATGCCGGAGCGGATAAAGCATTCCTCGAACTCGCGCGTCTGGTAGCTGGCGCGCACCAGAATGGCAACATCGCTCAGCGGCATTTTCTGGCGCTGCAGCCGTTCGATTTCTTCGGCGATTGCCTGCGCTTCCTGCTTGCCGTCCCAGACGCCGCGCAGCACAACCTTGTCGCCGGGGTCATCCGCGCTCCAGAGGTTTTTGCCAAGGCGGCCTTTGTTGTGCGCGATCACGCCGTTGGCGGCGCTTAAAATATGTTGCGTCGAGCGGTAATTCTGCTCCAGACGGATGATTTTGGCGCCGGGGAAATCTTCCCCGAACTTTAAAATGTTACCAATTTCCGCGCCGCGCCAGCCGTAAATGGACTGGTCGTCATCGCCGACGCAGCAGATGTTTTTGTGTTTTTGCGCCAGCAGCCGCAGCCACTGGTACTGCGCAACGTTGGTGTCCTGATATTCATCGACCAGAATATATTTGAACTGGCGCTGGTAATCTTCCAGCACATGAACCGATGCCGGGTTTTTGAAGATATTAATCATATGGAGCAGCAAATCGCCAAAATCGCAGGCGTTAAGCATTTTCAAGCGGTCCTGGTACTGCGCGTAAAGCTTGGGCAGGCGGCCCTCCGCCATTTCGCCGGCATCCGCCATGCTGACCTGTGATGGCGCCTTGGCTTGGTCTTTCCAGCGCTGGATCACGCCCATCAGGGCGCGCGGGGTCCATTTTTTGGCGTCAATGCCCTCCGCCTCGATCAGCTGTTTTAATAACCGCACCTGATCGTCATCATCCAGAATGGTGAAGTTTGATTTAAGGCCGACCAGTTCTGCGTGTTTGCGCAACATGCGCGCCGCAAGCGAATGGAAGGTGCCCAGCCACCAGCCTTCAACCGGCGCGCCGTTCAAAAGCGACGATACGCGGCGTTTCATTTCCTGCGCGGCGCGATTGGTGAAAGTAACGGAAAGAATTTGGCTCGGAAAAGCTTTGCCAGCGCCAAGCAGATGGCTGAGGCGCGTTGTCAAAACCTTGGTCTTGCCGGTGCCGGCGCCCGCAAGAACAAGCAGGGGGCCGTCCACCGTTTCCACAGCATCCCGCTGCTCGGGGTTCAATCCGCCGAGATATGAAAAAGACTGTGGATTTTGGGTGACGGGCATCATCATTGTGCGCGGGTCCGGAACCAATCAAAGGGCAAGGCGTTTCTATACCAGATAAGATAGTCTCAATCTGCAAAAAAATAGCCTTCGATTTCAAAACCTTCTTGTGCTGCGCAGCGTGCATCTATACAAAAGTACAGAGGGATTGTCGAACCATCAAAATATACAAGGAGTTAAACAAAATGTTCGCGCGTATTATCAGTTTATTGGCGGTTGTTATCGTTCTGACCGTGTCGGGTTGCAAACACGACACCAAAGTCGTTGACAGCACCAACGGTACCAGCACCACCACAACCCAAGGCGGCGCGCAGACCGACACGACGAACACCACCGGCCAGTATGCTCCGGGTTCGCAAGCGCAGCTCGTCAACGAAATCGGCGACCGCGTTTACTTCGGTTACGACCAGTTTGACCTCACCGCCGAAGCCCGCACGCAGATCGAGCGTCAGGCGCAGTGGCTGAAACAATACGGCAACGTCAACGTCATGGTCGAAGGCCATTGCGATGAGCGCGGCACGCGCGAATACAACCTCGCCCTCGGCGAGAAGCGTGCAACCGCAGTTCGCAACTACCTCGTCGCCAACGGCGTCGCTGCAACCCGCGTCCAGTCCATCAGCTACGGCAAAGAGCGCCCGGCTGTGATGGGTGCGGATGAAACCTCCTGGGCTCAGAACCGCCGCGGCGTTCTGGTCGTCCAGTAAGGAAAAAGGACATAAGCTTCGATGATTTTATCATTCAAAGCTGGCAAAACAGGGCCCCTGCTGATCGCAGGGGCCCTGCTGCTTTTC
>JBBQWK010000252.1:0-3462 GCA_038210695.1 Alphaproteobacteria bacterium | reverse complement strand
GCGGATTCAGAACATTATACAGCGCCCGTGCTGACAGAACTGCAGCGGCTGGCAACGACTGAAGACTTAAAATACCTGTCGCCCGTGCAATCCGCAAACCTTGCCTATCGTCTCGCGTTGCTTTATGCGCCGGCGCAAGGTGACCTTGATTATATGATGGGTGCTTTTTCGGAAGTCGCCAAAAATTACGCAGCTGCCGGCGGGTCTGAAGCCCTTCAGCAATGCGCGCTCGCGATGATGGGTGATCACGGCGAAAACTCGCACTTGGTTTATACAGCGGGGCGAAACACGATCGCGCCGCTGCTTGCCGGCAATGCCGATATCCTCGGCGTTGAAATGACAGCGGAGCAGATTAAAAATCTGAAGTTCGAAGGTGAATTCTGGGATATTGTACGCACGGCTATTAAATCGCGTGACGCTTACGCCCCCGCCGAAACGCCGGAACAACTGCTGCAACGCGAATGCCGCGACATGCTGGCGCTGGGACGGTTTGACCGCAACCCAGATGCCAAGATCGAGGTTGTGAAATACGAAAGCGACGAAAACCAGAATTACCTGAAGCGCGCGGCCGATGCCTATGTCGCCCTGCGCCGCGCAGAAATAGCGGGGCAAGCACCCACGCGCATCCGTGACGAAAACGCCGCTGCCGCCCGTAAATCTGCCGGCGGCACGTCAGTCAAAGAAAAGGTTTTCAGCTTTTTACGCCCTTGAATTTATTCAACAATTCGCCATATTTTGACATAACTATGGTTTCTGTTATCATAGCGGTACTAGGCAACCGTTATGGAGGAATTCATGGGTTTTGGTTCTGGTCTTGTTGATAAAGGCATCGATTTTCTTGTCCACTTCGGCAATGACTTTAACGAAGCCGCCGCCCATCACCCGCGCAGCCTTGAAGACGATCAGGCGCATTTTTTCAAAGCCATCATGAAAGAACAAATCGGCGAGTTTATCGCTATCGCCGCGCGCCATGAAGGCGAATGGCAAAGCTGGCGGCAGGACGGTATGTCCCCGCTCCGCTACGCGCAGGACAGCATGTCCTTCCAGTCTTTCGTACAGCTCTGCGCCATGGACATCAACAAGAATGAAGACTACGGCAATGGCTGGACGCCCCTGCTTTTCGCAGTGAATTACGGCGACCGCACCTTTATCGATTACACCTTGAGCCACAACCCCGACCTCAACGGCCTTGCGACGGTCGACGGCAAGGGCCATACGTCCACCGCCCTTCACCTTGCGATTGAACGCCGCGATGTTGAAACTATTCAGCAGCTCATCGAACATGGCGCGGATACGAAGGTAAAAGCCAGAACGAAATTCGGCCTGCTGAACCCGCAGGAATATGCCGAAGCGCGGCATGAAAAGAAACTGGGCGAAATGCTCGGCCTCGCCCCGCAGATCAAGGCGCTGCATGATGAAAGATTCGCCCCCTTCAAACCCGCAGCCGCTTCAAAGCCCCTCCTCGCCGCCGCTTAACACAGCGAAATATACGCTAAATCATAAGCATAGCTAGTTACTTGCATTATGATAGTTACTAGGCTATATTAGAGATATGAAACGCAAAAGCTACCTGGATATGCGCTGCCCGATTGCCCGCAGCCTTGAAGAAATCGGCGAATGGTGGAGCATCCTCATTCTGCGCGATGCTTTTCACGGCATGACGCGCTTCGATGAATTCGCCACCAACCTTGGCGTTGCGCCGAATATTTTGACGAAGCGCCTAAAAGCGCTCGTCGGCAACGGGCTGCTGGAGAAAAAACCCTACAGCGAAAAACCGCTGCGGCATGAATACGTGCTGACGGAAAAGGGCAAAGATTTTTTCGCCGTGCTTGTCACGCTTCTCAACTGGGGCAACAAGCATGTGGTTGCCGATGGTCAGGCAGCGGTTCTGCTTGCCGACCGCGAGAGCGGCGAAATTATCGAACCGCAGCTTTTCAATCCGAAAACAAAAAAACCACTGCGACCTGCCGACATGAAACTTGTCGCCGGCCCTGGCGCACGCGCCTCGACCCATGCACGGCTGAACCGACAGAAACTGCATTTGGATAACCAGACGTAAACCTTCCAGCCTTTAAATGACCAGGTGATACCATGACGGGGCGCTCCGCCGCGCAAGGACAGGCCATGGCTTTGGCCGCGCCGAACTTATCTTCCCAGCCCGCAGCGCCCTCCGCGCCGCTGGCGATTAATCCTTGGTTTGTCGCCATCACCGTCACGCTCGCAACCTTCATGGAATTGCTGGATACCGCGATTGCCAACGTCTCCCTGCCCCATATCGCCGGCGGCCTTGCCTGCAGCTATGACGAGGCGACATGGGTGCTGACCAGCTATCTCGTATCCAACGCCGTCGTCCTCCCTCTCTCCGCCTGGTTCTCCCGCGTCTTTGGCCGCAAGCGCTATTATATGATCTGCGTTGCGCTGTTCACCATCAGCTCTATGCTCTGCGGCCTTGCGCCGAATTTGCCGATGCTGATTTTCTTCCGCGTGCTGCAGGGCATCGGCGGCGGCGGGCTTGCGCCTGTGGAGCAGGCGATTTTGGTGGATACTTTCCCCGCCCATAAACGTGCCGCCGCCTTCGCGCTTTATTCCATGGCTATCGTCACCGCCCCCGCCATCGGCCCGCCGCTGGGCGGCTGGATTACCGATAGTTTCAGCTGGCGCTGGGTGTTTCTGATCAACGTGCCGATCGGGTTGTTCTCGCTGTTCCTGACCTACAAACTGGTGAATGACAGCGCCGCATTTAAACAGGAAGTCGCGGATGCTCGCTCCGCCGGCAAACTGCGCATTGATGGCGTCGGCATCGGCCTCGTCGCGCTCGGCTTCGCTTTTCTTGAAGTGGTGCTTGACCGTGGCGAGCGGCTGGACTGGTTCGAGAGCAGCTTTATCTGCATTTTCTTCGGCATCGCCGTCATTGCCCTTGCCATAGCGCTATGGTGGGAACTGCACCACCCCGACCCTGTCGTTGAAATCCGGCTACTGAAAGAACGCAACTTCGCGATTGCGAATATTTTCTATTTCACCTTCGGCTTCGTGCTGTTCGGCTCCACCGTCATGATCCCGCAGATGCTGCAGTCACTTATGGGCTATACGGCAACGGATGCAGGTCTTGTGCTTGGTCCCGGCGCGTTCGTGATTGTGATGCTGGCGCCCATCACCGTGCGCATCCTGCCCAAAATCGGCCCGACGCGGCTGATCTGGTTCGGCTTCTCCGTACTCGGACTTGCGATGTGGTATTTCGGCAGCTTCGATGCGCAGACGGATTATTACCATGAAGCACTGGCGCGCATCGTACAGGGCTTTGGCCTTGCCTTCCTGTTTGTGCCCATCAGCCAGATCGCCTATTCACGCCTGCCGAAAAACAAAAACAACAAGGCCTCCAGCCTGACCAACCTGTTCCGCAACCAGGGCGGCAGCTTCGGCATTGCCTTCGTCACCACCATGGTCGCGCACCGCGCGCAGTAC
>JBBQWK010000251.1:0-3484 GCA_038210695.1 Alphaproteobacteria bacterium | reverse complement strand
TATGCCGCGCCATTTACGTGAACGTGCCGCCACCCTTCGAGATATCCGATGCCGCATGGAAAACCCCCGGCATTGACGGTCTTTCATTTATCGTGCCGCCGGATGCCGATGAGGCAGCAATGATGCCGCAACTTGACTGCTTCTGCCTTGAAGCCAAGAACCTCGGTGCGCGTGCGGCTATTCTGGATGTGGGCAGCCGTAGTCTTGTCAGCCTTGCTGTTTCCTATGAGGCGCATTACATTTGCGGCGATGTCATCGCCGAACCGCTGGCTGCGCCGGACCAGATTTACCGTTTTAAATACGACATGCTGTACCTGAACCGCTAGGCCAGCAGCATCAGCAGTGCCGCCAGCAACGCGGGCGGCGTGACAATCGCGCCCCATTTCAGGAATGTCCAGAAGCCCACATGCTGCCCTTCGCGGCGGATGGCGATAAGCCAGAGGATTGTGGCAAGCGAGCCCGTCACCGAAAAATTGGGGCCGAGATCAATGCCCACAAGCACGGCGTCACGCAATGGCCCCGTCACCTGCGCCGCAGTGACGGCGGTGCCGGTAATCAGGCCGCTGGGCAAGTTGTTCATGAGGTTGGAAAGCGCGGCAACGCCAAAGCCTGCTGCCAGCACGCCGCTGGTGGCGCTCCAGCCTTCCAGCGCGCGCAGCGCATTAACGGCCATATCCAGCGCGCCCGCCTTGTTCATCGCGGCGATGATGACGAAGAGCCCCGCGACCAGCGGCAATACGCTCCAGCTAACGCCGCGCACCACCGCCAGTGCGGCTTTACGGTCGCGAAAGGTGACAGCCGCGCCCGCCGCCAGCGCCGAAAGACAGGCCGGTGGCCCGAGGTCATGGCCCAGCGCGGAGGCTGTCAGCAGCGATACCGCCAGCAGCGCAATGCACGCGATGGTAATTTTTCCCGACGACGACAGTTTGGGCTGAGCATCCGGTTTCTCCAGCGTGCCTTTCAAGTCGTGCCGTGAAAGATAAAACAGGGCAGCGAAAGTCAGCACAATCGCCGCCAGCGACGGCAGCGCGAAAATTCGCAGCCAGGCCAGCAGCGGCGGCAGATGCGCGCCGTAAACGACAAGATTTGCAGGGTTGGAGATGGGCAGCACGAAACTCGCCGCATTGGCGATAAAGGCGCAAGCCATCAGGTAGGGCAGTGGCTTGGCCTTCGCCGCCTTGGTTGTTGCCAGCACCGCCGGCGTCAGCACCACGGCGGTTGCGTCATTTGACAGGAAAATGGTCACCAGCACACCGACAGCATAAATGTATGTAAACAGCCGGAAGCGGGAGCCTTTGGCCAGCGTCACCGCTTCCGCCGCCACCCAGTCAAACACACCTTCCCGCCGCGCCAGTTCGGAAATGATCATCATGCCGGCAAGGAAAAGGTAAACATCCAGACCTTTGCCAATGGCCTCAGCCGCGGCAGGAAACGACAGCAGCCCCGCGCCGACCAGCACAGCCGCGCCCAGTACCGACCATATCGCCTCCGGCCAATGCCGCGGACGCACCAGCACCAGCAGGATGGAAAGGACGGAGATCAGCCAGATGAGAATGTTTTGCATAAATTTATGCTGAAAAGAGGTGGAGGCACGGGCCGGAATCGAACCGGCATTCGAGGATTTGCAGTCCTCTACATCGCCATTCTGCCACCGCGCCACCTTGAAGGCAGCCTGCAGAATGAGTTGATAGGCTTGGCTGCCGTCAAAGGTTATAATGTTTCGAGGGGCGAGATTCAAGGGGCATCCTTGAAGCAGGTGACTTCCTTGAAGCCTTTACCGCCGCCGCCAAAAGTGTATATTAGGGCTTGAGATAAAATAGCCTCATCTTAAGGATAATGTAAATGCTGCAAACTTTTGATAAAGCACGCGAAAACATGGTCGAGGCGCAGCTGCGCCCCAACAAGGTGACGGATGACGCCCTGCTGGATGCCATGCGCGCCGTGCCGCGTGAAAAATTTGTGCCGCGCCATCTGCAGGGCTTTGCCTATGTGGACGAGGATGTGCCGCTGGGCAATAACCGTTTCCTGCGCGAACCTGTTATCGTCGCGCGGCTGATCCAGGAAGCGCATATCAAAAAGACCGACATTGTTCTCGATATCGGCTGCAACACCGGCTATTCGACCGCCGTGATGGGCTTCCTCGCCGGCACCGTCGTCGGTTTGGAGATCGACAGCAACTTCGCGCAGGAAGCGGACAAACTGCTGCATGACCTTGATATCTGTAACGTTGTTGTTGTCCAGCAGAAGTCGCTGACGGATGGCTACCCGCAGCAGGGGCCCTATGACGTTATCCTCATCAACGGCTCCGTGCCTGAAGTGCCGATGCCGATTTTAAAGCAATTGTCTGAAGGCGGACGCCTGGTCACCGTGGTGTCGACCCATGGTCATATGGGCAGCGCTGTCCTTATCACCCGCGCTGGCGATAACTACTCGACGCGCGTGTTGTTTGATGCCGCAACGCCGACCATGGCGGGCTTTGAAACGCGCAAGGCCTTTGCTTTCTAATCCGGTATTCCAGAAAATGCGCGGGTTTTGGGACTCGCTTTTGGCGGTGTTTTCACCTAAAACTTTTATATTCAACAGTTTGTGATATTATCGTCCAGTAAAGAAGAAGGCGTAATGGCTGAGATTAAGACAGAGCAGGAACCGTCAATCGAGGAAATTCTGGAATCTATCCGCCAGATCATTTCCGAAGACGGCACGCCTGTGGCCGCAGCCCCCGCGCCCGTCAAACTGAAAGCGCCCGAACCGGCCCCGCAGCCGGCCCTTCGCCAGCCGCCCGCGCCCAAGCCGGTCGCACCGCCGCCCCCCGTTTCCGCCCCGGCCCCGCCGCCGCCTCAACCCGAAGCGCCGGTAGAGCCGATCCTCGACCTCACGGAAAAGGTCGAGCCCGAAATTGACATGCCGGCCGCGACCAACGGCCCGCGCATCGTTCTGGAGGAAGTCATGGAAGATGAAGAACACCTCGTATCCGACCTGACGGCGGATGCGGCCGTTGCGTCCCTTGCAAGGCTTCTCGCCAACAACATGGCGCTCGAGCGCGAACTGCCCGGCAGGCCCGGCCCCGTCACGCTCGAAGATATGGCGCGGGAACTGATGCGCCCGCTCATCAAGCAATGGATGGAGCAGAACCTCCAGAAGATCATCGAGAAAATGGTCGCCCGCGAAATCGAGCGCCTCTCGCTCCGCGCGATGGATAAGTAACTCAAGCTTTCGGATTTATATTTTTATCGACCGCGGCGATCTGCCGTTGGTGCGACATTGGTCACTGTTTAAGCAACTCGCCCAGATATTTGTTGCGCTCTACCGTCAACCGCGCAGTACAGTCAGAATACATCATCGGCGCCATGGAGCCGCCCTTATATTGGTCGGATTCCCATCTGCATTGCTTGTCCCTGAAGGCGACCCAAGCCCGTTCCGCCTGCTTGAGCTCGTCTGCCGTATCATCGCCTTCGCGGCTAATCAGTTCTTTATAGAGTCTGTT
>JBBQWK010000250.1:0-3486 GCA_038210695.1 Alphaproteobacteria bacterium | reverse complement strand
ATGCGACTGGCAAGTAATAACAGCTAAAACCCGGCCCGACGCCTTAAGTGCAGTCACGCCATAGGCGGTTTAAAACGTGGCGGCTTGATGTTGCGCAGGGTTGTCTGGCGCGGGGCGGCTTTTTTGAAGGCGGTTTTGGCGGCGGGGGTTTTTGGCGCGGGCCAGAGCTGGCGTTTTTTGGGGTCGATGACGGTGTCGCCATCCCTTACCTGCGCAATGGCGCCGTTGCGGAGCAGGGCGAATGTATTTTTTGAATCGTATTTCACTTCCCAGACCGCGCCGGCAATGGCGTGGTCGGTCAGCTTGCGGCCGGGTGCCAGCACGTTTGATTTTCCGGTTAGATGAGCTTCTTTCGGGTCGAGGGCAATTGCTTCTGCATGCGTCAGCAGCTTTTTGGCGATGATGAATTTGGCTGAGTAATTGTGCTGGTCGTTCAGCGTGTCATAGGGATCGTCGATATGAAACGGCGCGTCATAGAAATGAAAGCTGTTCGCGCGCTTCGGCAATTCCAGCTGCGCCACATCGCGGCTTGTGACTTCGGCGACGCGCGCCTCGCCGCCCGGCATGCGGCGGCTGGGCAGGTTATATTCGACGTAATGGCGCAAGGGGGCTTGTGACATCTTTTTTCTCTTAAGGCGCGGGCGGGCGGAAGCGCACGGGCTTCAGCGGCTTGATGGTTTTGGCCAGCGCGGGGTTGAATTTTTCGTTAAACGCGGCGGAAAGATTGGCCGCAGGTTTCGGCCATACCTGATTACGGCGCGTATCCAGCACCACGTTCTTCGATGTGACCACTTCAATGTTGTTATTGCGGGTGAGGGCGAATAAATCATTCGCTTCAAGGCGCGGGTCCCAGCCGATTTTCGCGCGCTCCCGTGCTGTGCGGTTGGGCACCAGCAGCGCCTTCGCTTCATCCCGGTCGATAAGCTGCACGGCGATGATGTGGAGCGGAGATTTATTGTGCTGCTTGCCGTCTTCTTTTTCGGCGTCATAAAAATAGAAAATATCCGTCATGCGCGGGATGTCGAGTTTCGAAATGTCGCGACTCGTCACCTCCACCACCGTGGCGATGCCTTCGGGGTTCGATTTCGTCGGGCGGATGAATTCGACAAAAGTCTTCAAAGCGCTGCGCTGCCGTTTTTGCTGTTGTTTTGAAGGCGGCAGAATAGCCTTTTGATTTTCAGAAAGCTACAGCGGGCGCGGTATAAACAATATGTAAATTATTTGCCCTTTTTCGCCTTCTTTACGGGGGCGGCGGGTGTGGCAGCGCCAGCCTGTTTCAGCTCCAGCGTGGTCGCGGTCGCCGCCTTGTCGTCCACCACCGCAATGCGGTTGTGGTTGGTATCGGCGACATAGATTTTGCCGTTCAGCTGCAGCACATCGCCCGGCTCTTGCAGTTCGCCGTCTTTCAAGGGAATGGTCGAAAGCTTGCCTTCCGCAATCTCGTAGATGCGGAGCGAGTTGTTATAGGTATCGGCAATCACGATGCGCGAGGCATCGGCATCCAGCCCCTGCGCGTGTTGCAGCAAGGCTTTCGGGTATGCGCCGTCAATTTTGCCAAAGTCAAAAAGCCCCGTGCCAATTTGCGTGCTGACCGTGCCGAACTTCAAAGAGCGCAAGGCAGATGATTCCGCATCAACGAAGTACAGCGTGTTGCCCAAGGGGGAAAGCCCGCTGGGTTGTGCCAGTGCGGCGTCATTCGCATTGCCATCCGTAATATCCTCGCGGCCGGAACCGGCAAGGGTGGAGAGGGTGTTCGCTTTTGTATCCAGCAGCCACAGCTGGTGCAGTCCTGCCATGGCGATGACAAGGCTTTTGCCATCCGCCAGCATCTTCACATCCCAGGGGGAGGCGAGCGATGTTTCAAGCGGCGCTGCATCTGCCACGCCGCGGTCATCGCCCTGCTTGCCGGTGCCGGCAACGGTGGAGACAAGTTTTTGCGCAAAGTCGATATAGCGGATGAGGTGATTGCTGGTATCCGCCACGTAAATGCCGCCCTTTGCCACGCCAAAGCCACGCGGGTGGTTGAAGGTCGCCTGGTCAAAGCTGCCGTTTTTCATGCCTTCCGCGCCTTGGCCGATGGTGACTTTAATCGTGCCATCCAGCGTCACGCCCAAGAGGCGGTTGTGCCCGCTGTCCGCCACAAACAGCAATTCACCCCAGGGCGTATCCGGCGCAAAGCCGAGGCGTGAGGGGAAGGACAAAACGGTTTTATCGTCCGCCTTCATCTTCAGCGTCGCAAGGCTGGTGGCATTGCCGCTTAAACCATCCAGCGACTTGTTGATGTCGGCTTCAATATCCGCGCGGTGGCCTTCACCGGCATAGCGGTTGATTTCAACGCCGTTACCGTCCAGCAGCACCATGGTCGGCCAGGCATCAACCTTGAAGCCTTCCCACACATCGAAGGATGAATCATTGATGACAGGGTGCGTAATGCCAAAGCGTTTTGCGGCGGCTAAAATGCGGTCGCTGTCGCGCTCGCCCACAAACTTGGCCGAATGCACGCCGATGATCAGCAGCTTGTCGCCGTAATGCGCTTCAAGCGCTTTCAGGTCGGGCACCACCTGCATGCAGTTGATGCAGCCATAGGTCCAGAAATCCAGCAGCACAAGGCGGCCCTTTGCATCGTCCACGGTCAGCGGGCGCGCCGTGTTCAGCCACAGGTTTTTCGGGTTGAATAAAATGTCATGCCCGTTCGCTGCCTGCGCATGCAGCGGCAGGGCAAGAAGGACAAGGGCGAAAAAGCTGAACAGCAAACGGCGCATGGGGAAACTCCTGAAAGGGGCGACGTGTAACAATATAAACCTCTGCCCTGAAAAGCTATTCGCTTGCAGCAGCGGGAAGGTTACGGATTGTTACGTCGAATGGGCGTTATCAGGTTGAATTAAAATGGAAATTTACAGTTCACGCGGATTGTGTTTGACATAACTGAATGCCCCGTCGTAGCATCTGCCCGCAGCGTGCAACTTGTGACAGCGTGGTTTTTTTAGTTCTGTTTCACACCTGACTTCAGCACAGCACGACCTGCCACAACAGCCCTACAACATGAAAGACCTGCAAAGGTTTTAAGGCCCGTTCAATCATGAACAGACCGGTACCTGAAGCGGTCAGCATTTTTACCCAGGGAGATATAAAATGGGAATGTTCAAGAAGCTTGTCCTTACCGGTGCCTTCGTTGCGGCTGCCGGCGGTATTTATTCCGTTGCCACGCGCGAGCCGCCGCCCGTCGACCCGCAAGCGATGATCGCAGAAACCGACGCGCTGCTGAAAGACCTTGGCCTTGTGGACACAAATCTCAATAGCATCGGCACCGACAAATTCTGCCTTGATGTTAAAGAAGTCTCGACCGACACACCCATGGAAGCCTGCTTCAAGGTGAACACCGGCCATGTGAAGCTGGACTCCCTCACAAGAAGATAAGCCGGGCGGGGAAAGCTTTACCAAACGGAACATTTCGGGTACAAATATCTCCGAAGTTCCGTAAAAAGG
>JBBQWK010000249.1:0-3490 GCA_038210695.1 Alphaproteobacteria bacterium | reverse complement strand
ACCGACCACCGCCAGCGTCTCCCCTTTCTCGATCGAGAAAGAAATGTTTTTTACCGCATGTACGGCGTTGCCGCCGTTGACGAAATCGACCGAAAGATTTTTGACGTCCAGCAAAGCCATATCATTATCCCCTGAAAATCTTGCGCGGGTCGAAGGCGTCGCGCACCGCCTCGCCAATAAAGGTGACGAGGCTTAGCATGATTGCGAGCGTGAAAAAGGCGGTGGCGCCCAGCCAGGGCGCCTGCAGGTTGTTCTTCCCTTGACTCAGCAGCTCTCCCAGCGAGGCGGAGCCCGGCGGCATGCCGAAGCCGAGAAAGTCGAGGCCCGTGAGCGTGGAAATAGACCCCGCCAGCACGAAGGGCATCATGGAGAGGGAGGCGACCATGGCGTTCGGCAGCGCATGCTTGAACATGATCACAGGCGTTGACACGCCAAGCGCCTTGGCGGCGCGGATATAATCAAGGTTGCGGGCTTTGAGGAATTCGGCGCGCACCACATCCACCAGTGTCATCCACGAGAACAGCAGCATCAGGCCGAGCAGCGTGAAGAAGCCCGGGGTGATAACGCTCGACATGATGATGAGCAGGAACAATACCGGCATGCCCGACCAGATCTCGATAAAGCGCTGGGACAGCAGGTCGAACCAGCCGCCAAGGTAGCCCTCCATCGCCCCGACGAGAATGCCGAGTGCGCTGCCGAGCAGCGTTAGAATAAGACCGAAAAGGATGGAGATGCGGAAACCGTAAATCAGCCGCGCGGAAACATCGCGCCCCTGATCGTCCGTGCCCAGCCAGTTTTCAGCCGAGGGCGGCGACGGCGCCGGCACAGAGAGGTTATAATTGATGGTCTGGTAGGAATAATGGATCATCGGCCAGAGCATCCAGCCCTTGTCTTTGATCAGCTTTGCCACCACGGGGTCGCGGTAATCTGCCTCGGTCTCGAACTCGCCACCGAAAGCGGTTTCGGGGTAGGATTTGACGACGGGGAAATAGAGCGCGTGGTTATAGCTGACGACGATGGGTTTGTCGTTCGCTATCAACTCAGCGCCGCAGCTGAATACAAACAGCAGCAGGAAAATCCAGAACGAAACATAGCCGCGGCGGTTGCGGCGGAATTGCAGAAGACGGCGCTGCGCGATTGAGGAGAGCATTAACGGTCCCCTTGCGCGTTGAAATCAATCCGCGGGTCGACATAGGTCATGACGATGTCGGAGATCAGCTTGATGGCGAGGCCCAGCAACGTGAAGACGTACAATGTGCCGAACATGACAGGATAATCGCGGTTGACGACCGATTCAAAGCCGAGGAGGCCGAGACCGTCGAGCGAGAAAATCGTTTCGATCAGCAGCGAGGAGCCGAAGAAAATCGCCACCAGCGCCGCCGGAAAACCCGCGATGACGATAAGCATGGCATTGCGGAAGATGTGCTTATAAAGAATGCGGCTTTCCGGCAGGCCCTTGGCCCTTGCCGTCAACACATACTGCTTGTTGATTTCCTCGAGGAATGAATTCTTGGTGAGGATGGTCAGCCCCGCAAACCCGCTGATCACCATGGCCAGCACCGGCAGCGTGATGTGCCAGAAATAATCGAGAATGCGGTGCGGCCAGTCCATTGTATCCCAGTTATCGGATGTGAGACCCCGCAGGGGGAACCAGTGATAATATTTACCACCCGCGAAAACCACGATAAGGGCGATTGCGAACAGGAAGCCCGGAATGGCATAGCCGGCGATGATGACGCCGGAGGTCCAGACGTCAAAATTCGTGCCGTCCCGCACCGCCTTGCGGATGCCGAGCGGGATTGAGACCATATACATGATCAGCGTCGTCCAGAGGCCGAGGGAGATGGACACCGGCATTTTATCCAGCACCAGATCCATGACTTTTTTATCCTGAAAGTAACTGTCCCCGAAATTGAACGTCAGGTAGTTTTTCATCATCAGGAAGAAACGCTCGTGCAGCGGCTTGTCGAAGCCGAACTGCTTTTCAAGGCTTTTGATGAATTCAGGATCAAGCCCTTGCGCGCCGCGGTATTTTGAGGCGCCGGAGGACATGTTCATCTGCTGCTGCATCTGCTGCGCCTGAACGCCGGTATCCCCGCCCCCGCCGCCGGAAAAACGCTGCGTGGCGGAGGTGTCATTGCCCTGCAGCTTCGCAATCATCTGCTCCACCGGCCCGCCGGGCGCGACCTGCACGATCAGAAAGTTGAGCAGGGTGATGCCGAGCAGCGTCGGTATCATCAGCAGAATGCGGCGGAAGATATAGGCGGCCATGGGCGTTCAGGTGCTTTCGTTAGTCTTTTTTGGGCGCGGTCTTGCCGGCAATCACGCCCGCTTTGGCGGCATCAAACCACCAGCTGTCCGGCACGCCGAGGGCGTATTTCGGCGGCGTTTCAGGCCGGCCGAACTTGTCCCAATAGGCGACGCGGTAAGCATCGTAATACCATTGCGGAATGACGTAGTAGTTGAACAGCAGGATGCGGTCGAGCGCATGGCAGTCGTCCAGCAGTTCCTGGCGCTCCCTGGCGGTGATGATTTTCTCGATCAGCGCATCAACAGCTTCGTTTTTGACGCCGATGATGTTGCGGCTGGCCTTCACATCTGCCTTGCTGGAGCCCCAGAAATCGCGCTGCTCGTTGCCGGGGGAAAGCGACTGACCGAAGGTCGATACTGTCATGTCGAAATCAAAATTATCCATCCGGTTCTGGTACTGCGCGGTATCAACATTGCGCAAGGTCGCTTCAATGCCGAGCTTTTTGAGGTTGGCGATGAACGGGTTGATCCAGCGCTCGAAAGCCTCGCTCTGCGTCAGGATTTCGAACTTGAAGGCATGGCCGTCTTTTTCCAGCAGGCCTTCCTTGCCCATGACCCAGCCGGCTGCAGTCAGCAGCTGCTTTGCGGTGCCGAGATTGGCGCGGATGTCATTGCCGGAGCCGTTGGTGACGGGGTTTTTGTATTCTGTCGTGAATACTTCATCGGGAATTTTGCCGCGGAACTGCTCGAGGATTTTCAGCTCATCCCCCTGCGGCAGACCGCTGGAGGCAAGTTCCGAGTTTTCGAAGTAGCTATGGTTGCGTTTGTAGGAGCCGAAGGCGAACTGTTTGTTCGACCATTCGAAGTCGAAGGCGTAATTGAGCGCGTGGCGCACACGCGCGTCGCTGAACACGGCGCGGCGTGAATTGAAGACGAAGCCTTGCATACCAGCCGGCAGGCTGTGCTTGATTTCTTCCTTCTTGATCAGCCCGTCAACAACGGGCCTTGTCTTGTATTCCGTAAACCATGACTTGGCAATATTTTCGGAGCGGAAATCGTAGGAACCGGCGAAAAATGCCTGCAGCAACACTGTTTCATCGCGATAGGTGTCATAGGTGATTTCGTCAAAGTTATACTGGCCCTTGTTGACGCCAAGGTTTGCCGCCCACCAGTCTTTCACGCGCTCGAAAGTCACGCGGCGGCCGTTGTCGACGGCCTTGACCTTATAGGGGCCGGAGCC
>JBBQWK010000248.1:0-3511 GCA_038210695.1 Alphaproteobacteria bacterium | reverse complement strand
CGACCCCCCCCTGCATGAATTTTTGCCGCATGAGGAAGCCGAAATCGCCGGTCTTGCGAAGTCGCTTGCCGTTACTGCGGACAAGGTGAAGCAGCGCATTTCACGCTTGCATGAATCCAACCCCATGCTAGGCCTGCGCGGCTCCCGCCTGGGAATCGTCTATCCGGAAATCTATGAAATGCAGGTGCGGGCGATTTTTGAAGCCGCGCTTACCGTTAAAAAAGAAACCGGCGACACCGTCACGCCCGAAGTGATGGTGCCGCTGATCGCCACCAAGGCGGAAATGGATATTTTGAAAGCCATGATCGACAAAGTGGCGAAGGAGGTCGGCTTTACCGGCTACCTTACCGGCACGATGATCGAACTGCCGCGTGCGGCGCTCGCGGCAGGGTCCATCGCTGAATCAGCTGAATTCTTCAGCTTCGGCACGAATGACCTGACGCAGACGACTTTCGGCATTAGCCGCGATGATGCGGGATCGTTCCTGCCCGCCTACCAGAGTAGCGGCATTTTAACGGCAGACCCTTTTGCCTCGATCGATGTTGACGGTGTTGGGGAGCTGGTGAAAATAGCGGCGGAACGCGGGCGTAAAACCCGCAATGGCCTGAAGCTCGGCATCTGCGGCGAGCATGGCGGCGACCCCGCTTCCATCAAGTTCTTTGAATCCGTCGGGCTGGATTATATCTCATGCTCCCCATACCGCGTGCCTATTGCAAGGCTGGCGGCAGCGCAGGCTGCGTTGAAGGATTAGGTTTTCTTAAGCTGCAGGTAGCTTTCGCGGCTGCGCATCAGGTAGCGCAGGGTTTTGCTGCGGAATTCCCGAGTGTACAGCACAAAGACAACGGCCGAGCATGTGGGTATGAGCGCCAAGGGACTGATGAACCATGTCAGCAGCGACAGCGCAAAGTAGTACGACCGCAGACCGTAATTGAATTCATGACCCGCGCGGTCGGAAATGCGTGCGACTTGCAGCGCGAATTCTTCATGCGCCGGCTCCAGCGGTTCGCCGTTCTTTACCAGTGGCGCCGCGCCGATAAGGATAGAGACAAAGGTGTGTTGGCGCATCGCCCAGGTAAAGCGGAAGAAGGCATAAACAAAAATAACGACGAGAATGAGCAGCTTGAACTGTACTTCTTCCGTCGTTGTTTTGGCGACAAAGGCGTGATGCTGCAGCAGCTCCAGCACATTGCTGGACGAATATAAAACTGTCACCGCCCCGGCGAGGACGAAGATATTCGTCGTTGCCATGAAGTTGACCATCTGGACCAAATTGTTGAGAAGCGCGAGGTCTGAAATGCGCGCCTCACGCCGCAGCAAACTGCGCATCCAGTCGATACGATAGCTGAACAATAGCGCCGAGAGGGATTCAGGCGTACGCGTCGCCCGGCGCTTGGCGTAAAACGTGTACCCAACCCAACAGGTCAGAAACCACGCAAAAGCCACCCAATTCATAAAATCGCCGAAGATCATCCTGCACCACCTGTTAGCGCAATAATATTACGCAAATTGCTGCGGTGCAACATAATTATCTGTAATCTAATGGTTAGCTAAAAGTGACGCTTTTCACTTTGTAAGGTACGGCGGCGGGCGACAGGGCAAACGATCCAATACCTGTCATGCGCCCGGTGACTGTAGCCATTACAGTTTCGCAAAGGCTTTTATATGCCAATGTCGATTGATCCATATCAAGGTTGCGCAAATGGTCTTTGGTATCCTCGATGATGAATTTCTCTCGCGTTTCCTGCGAAATTTCCATGGTGGCATCATATTCGCGGCAGGCCTTCATGCCTGCACCAATCAGCCCCTGCGCTTCTTCAGGGTAGAAAAACATCGCGCGCTTTTCGAAGGTCGTCAGGAGTTTTGCGTTGGCGGCAAAATTGAAACTAGGGGTTTGCAGGTCATAGCGGCGAAGGGCCGCTGAAACGGTGCGGATGAAGTCGGTCGGCGGCATCGCCTTCAGGGCAGTGACATCAGGTGTCATTGCGTCGCGAGTCATCTGGGATTCTCCCTATATGCTCATTTTGTGTATAAATCAAATTTAGGAGAGATTCGACGTGCTGTCAAAGCCTCTCGGGCAAGCCGCTGAATATATTAGAACATCTGTACTAAAGACAGGCCGATACGTTCCCGTGCTGCGTTTTCAAGGGCCATCAACTGGTCGAGGCCCGGCTCCAGCTGGGTGAGAATGTACTGCGCACGCTTGGTCGGACTGCCGATTTCATTATCGGGGAATTCGGCGGCCCAGCCACGCATCTTGACAACAAGGCCGCAGAGCACCGCGCCCATGCTGGCATGGTTTTCCTCGATCTCCTGCTGCAGCTTTGCGAATGATTCAGCGTTCACATTCCGCCAGAATTCCTCGAAGCTTGACTGGAAACGCGCCAGCCTTTCGCGCAGCGAAGTGGTGAGGAAACGAAGGGACGATTCAACCTGCCGCGCACCCGCCAGCGTTCGGGGCGACGGCGCGTCTTCCCCGCTCGTGCGCAATTCTTCCAGCCACTGGCGGAAACGGCTAACATCCGGAACAATGCTGTGAAAGGTATGCCGGTAATAAGCGACGGAAAGAAACACATCGCTGTATGACGCAAGGAACGGCGGAATTTCTGCGAGCGACATGCCCGTTTGCTGCGACATTGTTTTTAGGCGCTGCGCCACCAATGCCTTATCGGCATCGGTGAGGAACTTCATAAGATTGCCTTGAGACTCCGCCTCGGCTGTCGCGCCGAAAATATACAACATCAGCGGGTGAACGAACTCATGCGTATAACGCTGAAGCGTCTCCTTCATATTGTCGGAGAGTTGCAGCATCGGATCATCGACGGGAATATTGAGGCGGCGCAGACTGGTGCGCAGCGAATAAATATCGTAGCTCGGCAAAATTGCCAGCTGCTCCAGAAGTTTCTGGTCTTCCTTGCTGCCGACCTGCGCCAGAACAACATCACTCGGGCTGATCTGAAGACTACCCGCGATCGGATCGTTGTGGATTTCCAAGGACGTTTCGAGGCGTGAATTTTTGACAAGCCGCGCCGCGCGAAGCGAAGAATTCGACAACGGAATAATCGCCAGCGGCAACGCGTCAATCGCATCGCTGTCGGAAATTTTATCCTTGCCGGATTTGGGCTTATCCTTCGGCTTGTCTGTCATTTCCCCCGCCGTACCCTTCACCATATTTTAACCGATAAAGGTTAATGATTTAAGCCGCTGCTGATTCAAGGTATTTAGCCGGTGTCACGAGCAACCGATGGCCTTTTTTGCTGAGAATAGGTAGCAGCGCGCTAGTCGCCGCTGCCAGCTTGATCTGCGCGATGGCCCGAGTGCCGGACCTGCTGACCTGACGCACCTCACCTACTTCGCGGCCGTTCTGAAGAAGTTTCTCGCCAGCCTCAAGCTCAGGTCCGTCGACGCGAAACAGGCGTTTCTTGGCAAGCCCGCGATGATACATGCGCGCCGCAACTTCCTGACCAATAAAACAGCCTTTATCCCATGCGACCGCATTTAAATGATCAAGATT
>JBBQWK010000247.1:0-3516 GCA_038210695.1 Alphaproteobacteria bacterium | reverse complement strand
CCACCAGCTGGACGGCATGATGTCATCCGGCAATTCAGATGACTTACCGTCCGTCGTCAGGGTAAGCTTGCCATCAAGCCTCTTGACGGAAACCGTGTGTTTTTCGCCGTTGTCGTTGCTGGTATTGCTCAAGGCGACAAGCTTTCCCTTCTCCCAGCTTTCGGTGCCGTCATAGCTGAAGGAATAGACCGTCGCGAAAAGGAATTTCACCTGCACGCGCGTCTTAATGGTCACAAGCGTTTTGTCGCCGTTGCGGTTTATCTGCAGGCTGTGGGTGCCAATCTCCCCGCCTTTGCGCATGACGGAAAAATCAAGCGTCTGGATCGCGGCGGAGGCTGCATGCGACAACAGCGTAAAGCACAGCGCGAAGGCAAGAAGCGGCAATTTATAACGCATCATTTTATCCTGCTTTGCATACTTTGTTGCGCCCGGTGCGCTTGGCTTCATAGAGCGCGGCATCCGCGCGCGTGATCATTTCTTCGGAATTCTCGCCCACAACGTATTCCGCGACACCGACCGAGATGGAGATGCTGCCGAGCTTTTCGTTGCTGACCTTGTTGGTAACTTCCTTGCTTTCGACGGCTTTGCGCAGCACCTCCGCCACGCGCAGACCTGCCGAAATAGGCGTGCCGGGCAGAATAATGGCGAATTCTTCCCCGCCGTAGCGTGCCGCCATATCCTGGCCCTTGACGTTGCCGAGCAGCGTGCGCGCGACAAGGCGTAAAATCTGGTCGCCGGCAGGGTGACCGTAGGTGTCGTTGAATTTCTTGAAGAAGTCGATGTCGATCATCATCAGCACCATCGGCTGTTTGGCCGCAACAGATTCCTCGATGGTGTCGGCAAGGCGCTTGTCGAAGGCCTTGCGGTTGGCAATTCCTGTCAGGCTGTCGGTGCTGGCTTCTTTTTTGACAGTTTCAAGATACTGTTTCAGTTCGGTGACTTTGGTGGCGGAGCTGGCAAGGTGCTCCTCCAGCTCATGGTTTTTCGACAGCATCTTGCGGGTTTCCTGCACGATGCCGGAAATCACGCTGCCAAGATCTTCAATGCTGCCCGCGTTCTCGAGGCTTTCCGTGACGCCACCGAGGGAGTCGTTGTACTGCTGCGTCGCAGAGGTCGCGCTTTTCAGCATACCCACGAGCTCGACGATCGACGTCTGGACCTGATCGCTGACCTTGCGCACAGCGCCGTCGCTCTGGCCAGCCGCAACGAAGCGGGTATAAATTTTCTGGCAGGCGGCCTCGTCTAGCGGGCCTTGGTGGGTATTGATGGCACGTACAATTTCAGGGTCGCCGTCAAAATAGCGATACCACAGTTCATAGAACTGGGGGCTGGACGGCAGGCCGACCTGATCGATTTTCTCGAGCGCCCGCACGGTAATGGCGTAGGATTTTTCTTTTTTGCTGGCGATCGGGGGAGTTTTGGAAGTGTCTGCCATGGTGTCCTTCGGATTTAAGCTCTTATTATACCGCCGATCGGGCCAGCGGAATACCCAAAAGGTTAAAATGGCTGACATTTTCCAAAAATCACCTCCCGAGACATAAAATAATTGCCTCCGGCAACTATCCGCTTCGGGACGCATAACCCCTGTTGACCACAAAAGCTTTGCCACTAGACTGCGATAACCCTGAAAAGATTTGCGTTCAAAAGGATGCCGCCAGATGAGCAAACCCGCAACCGCGACCGTTGCCACCGCTTCAGCGCCCAACGCCATCACCCTTCCTGCGAACTATTATCATGAACCTGCGATTTACGCGGCGGAGCAGCAGAAACTGTTTTTCAAAGACTGGATGCTGTTCTGCCACGAAGCCTTGCTGAAAACCCCTGGCAGCTACGTTGCCTATACGGTTGCGGGCCGCCCTGTCTTCGTCATTCGCGGCAAGGACAACGAGCTGAAAGCCTTTCACAACGTCTGCCGCCACCGCGCCTCCATGGTTTTGAAGGAAGGCCATGGCACAACCGCTGTACTGCGCTGCATGTATCACGGCTGGGTCTATGATACGGACGGCCACCTTTGCAAAACCCCCGGCTTCGGCGGGGAAGAGGCGGACTTGTGCCAGCGCACATCACTTTTCCCTGTGCATGTGCAAAGCCGCGACGGTCTTGTCTTTATCTGCATGGCCGACAAGGCACCGGACTTTACCGCCAGCCTTGGCGACCTGCCGGCCGCGCTGAAGGGCGTGGGTCTTGAGGACTTCAAGTTTTTCAGCATGGCCGTCCACCCGATGAAGTGCAACTGGAAGACGTATATCGAGAATTACATGGAGGGCTACCACATCCCCGCCATCCATCCGGAGCTGAACAAAGATGTGGATTTTGCCACCTATAAAGTCATTCCCGGCACTCGCATCGCGCGGCATGAAACAGGGTTGAAATCAGACCGCGCCAAAGACGCTGTGAACAACGGCCTCTGGGTCTGGCTGTGGCCCAATGTGGCGCTGAATATTTACAAGAACGGCATGAACCTTGAAATCGTCATGCCCACGGGGCCGGATACATCGGAACTGCGCTATTGCTACCTGTTCCGCGACATATCGGAAGCAGCCGCGGCAGAAAACCAGAAGGCCATCGACCTCAGCTTCCTCGTCACGCAGGAAGATATTGATATATGCGAGATCGTGCAGCGCAATCTTGGCGCCGGCGTCTATACAACCGGCGAGCTATCCCCGCGCCACGAAAACGGCCTTGCGTACTTCCAGAGCCTCGTTGCGGAGACGATTGCCGCTTGAAAGCCGCGAGCGCCTTTTTCGCACTGATGCTTTTAGCCACGCCTGCCGATGCAGCAGATCATACGCCTGATGACGGCTATGTTATTTTGCTGCACGGCCACAGCCGTTCCCCACATCTGATGCAGAAAATGCAGCGGGATCTGTCGGCGCATGGTTTTGCGGTGCTTAACCTCGATTACCCTTCCCGCGCCTATGATATTCGCAATCTGGTCGAAATTATCTGGCCGCAGGTAGATGCCTTCGTCAAAGACAAAAGCAAGCCCGTCAGCTTCGTCGGCCATTCCATGGGCGGGCTGATGGCGCGTGCCTATGTCACCGCGTATCCGCCACAGCATATGGGCCGCATGGTTTTGCTGGGCGCGCCCAACCATGGCAGCGAAGTTGCCGACCTGCTCAAAGACGCAAAACTCTACAAACATTTCGGCGGCGCGGCAGGACAGGAGCTGACGACGACATGGCAATCCGGCGCGGCATTCGGCGCTGTCAATTATGACGTCGGCGTTATCGCCGGCACGCGCAGCATCGACCCTGTGTCATCCGCCATTATTCCCGGGCAGGATGACGGCAAAGTCTCCGTCAAAAGCACGGCGCTCGCGGGGATGAAAGAGCGGCTGATTTTGCCGGTGACGCATACATTTATGCCGGAAAATCCAGGCGTTATCCGCCAGACGCGGCAATTCCTTACCACCGGCGCTTTCCTACCGGCGCGGCCTCATTCATGATTTATCCCTGCGATTCCAGTTATTTGCCATAACCTTGAAAAATAGCCCAAAATCCGTTAGAGTGTGGT
>JBBQWK010000246.1:0-3521 GCA_038210695.1 Alphaproteobacteria bacterium | reverse complement strand
CTTCACTTCGGTCTCCTTTAATGGTTTAACTCTGCCATTTAACTGTATGAAAGCATATGTTTTATCACTTACTCTACGAAAGACGCTGGCGACTTGAACTTCCTCGGGATGCCCGGCATTCTGGGTATACTTCAAGAACATGGCCTTGTCCCCATTGAAGTAATAGTTGTTGTCGATCACATCGGTACCGGTACGCTTGTACTGGCTTTCAAAGCCTATGATGAGTTTATTGATGAGTTCTTTGTCAGCTTCGGGATCGCCACTTAAGCCGTAAATGGTCATGGATGTCATGCGTGTCCACTGGCTGGGGTCAACGATATCCTCGGGCATGAATTGCAGCACCAGAATGCTCCCGCCACTTATGATGTTGCCCCAGACGAATTTGGTCGTGCCCGCCTGTTTTGCATATAGGGAAAGGTCGTCGGCGGTCTTTTCCAGCAAGGCCTTGCCCTGCTTGTCTGTCACCGGTGTTTCAAAGGCCTGCGCCGGAATGCTTAATACTGCGGCAACAGCCAGAAACAGGCAAAAAGCGATATTTTTCATCATCATGATATTCCCCTCTATCTACAATAATTCTAGCGTCAGATTGCCAAACTGTCATGAACAATAATTTGCCTTGCGCCTGCGACGGGGCTATTCTCGACCTCGGAATTCAACCTGCAAGACAACGGAGAATATTCATGAGCGCAATCGTAGACATCAACGCCCGCCAGATCCTCGACAGCCGCGGCAACCCCACGGTCGAAGTCGATGTTATCCTCGACAGCGGCGTTCTTGGCCGCGCCGCCGTTCCCTCGGGCGCATCCACCGGTGCGCACGAAGCCGTAGAAAAACGCGATGGCGACAAAAAACGCTTCGGCGGCAAAGGCGTGCTGAAAGCCGTCTATGCGGTGAATACGGAAATTTATGAAACCATCGCCGGTATCGAAGCCTCCGAACAAACCCTCATCGATACCATGATGATCGACCTCGACGGCACCGAGAACAAATCGCGCCTTGGCGCCAACGCCATCCTCGGCGTGTCGCTCGCGGTTGCCAAGGCTGCGGCGCTGGAACTTGACCAGCCCCTTTACCGCTATGTTGGCGGCACCTATGCGCACCTGCTGCCGACGCCGATGATGAACATCATTAACGGTGGTGCCCATGCCGACAACTCGATCGATTTTCAGGAATTCATGATCCTGCCGATCGCGGCAGAAAATTGCGCTGACAGCATCCGCATTGGAGCCGAGATTTTTAATACCCTTAAGAAACTTCTTTCAGAAAACAGCTTCAACACCGCCGTTGGCGATGAAGGCGGCTTCGCACCCAACTTCAAATCTGCCGATCAGGGCCTTGAATTTATTATGAAGGCAATTGAAACCGCAGGCTACAAGCCCGGTTCGGAAGTCGCCCTCGGCCTTGACGTTGCGGCAACCGAATTTTACAGCAAAGGCAAATATAACCTTGAAGGCGAAGGCAAAGTTCTTTCCTCCGAGCAGATGATCGCCTTCTACGAAAAACTCGTCGCCAAATTCCCCATCGTCTCCATTGAAGATGGCATGGCGGAAGATGACTGGGCCGGCTGGATCGAACTGACCTCGCGCCTTGGCGACAAAGTGCAGCTGGTTGGCGACGACCTGTTTGTGACCAACACCAAGCGCCTGAAAGACGGCATCGCCAAAAAAGCCGCCAACGCCATTCTGGTAAAAGTGAACCAGATCGGCACGCTGACCGAAACCTTGAATGCCGTGCAGACCGCGCAAAAAGCCGGCTTCGGTGTTGTCTTCTCCCACCGCTCCGGCGAGACGGAAGATTCAACCATTGCCGACCTCGCGGTTGCAACCAATGCCGGTCAGATCAAGACCGGCTCCCTCTCCCGCTCCGACCGGATCGCCAAGTACAACCAGCTGATCCGTATTGAAGAGCAACTTGGCCCTACAGGCGAATTTGCCGGCCGCAACGCGCTGCGCCATCTGGCCAACAAGCCGTCGCTGCGCGCGATCGAGGGCAAGAAAAAGCGGGCATGACGCTTTTGACGTCATCCCCGCCTTTTACCCTATCCGGTAACTTAAGCCGAGAGGTGGGGCGCGCCCTTTATTCTGCCTGCTTGCGGCTGGTCGCTGTTTTCAAGTGTATCGACAACAGCTTTCATCCAGGGTGCAAGGTCTGCCGGCCAGCGGGCGGTAATGAACTGGCCGTCTACCAGCGCCTTGTCGCTGACATAGGTCGCGCCTGCTTCGGTGATTTCGTCTTCAATTTCCGGCCAGCCGGCGATAAGGCGGCCTTCAATCAGTTTTGCAGCCGCCAGAATTTGCGGGCCATGGCAGATGGCGGCAATGGGCCTTCCGGTGGCGGCGAAGTTTTTGACCAGCGCCAGTGCCACATCGTTCTTCATAAGCTCCGCCGGCGCTTTGCCGCCGGGAAGCACCAGCAAATCGTAATCCCCCGCCTGCACATCCGTCAGTTTGCGCGTCACGGGCAGTTCATAGCCCATCCTGCCTTTGAACTTGCCGTCGGGCGTTGCGACATCGACATGAAAGCCCAGTTCCGTCAGGCGGTAATACGGGTAAAAGAATTCAAGATCTTCCACTTTGTCCGCGGTGAGGATAAGGGCCGATTTTGCGCCCGCCTGCTCCAGCGTTTTCGCGGTATAGACGTCATCGGGAATTTTATCAGCCATAGGTCATCTCCATGTTTTTGAAATCCTTACTGCAAAACAACGCCCCGCTCGCGGCGAAGTTCCTTTTTATCGCCCTTGGGTTTTGCCTGTTTATGTCCACGGCAAAGGCGGATAGCTACGAGGATAAGGTCCGCGCGGACCCCTTCTACCAGACCATCCTGGACGTCGCCAAAACTACCAAGGGGCGGGAAATGCTCGATTTCCTTGATGGCAAGTTGCAGGAAGACGCGCGGCATGTGCACGCCGTTTCACTCTGGCTGCGCGATAACTCGATTAACCAGAAAGACCCTGCGAAAATCAATTCGCTCTATTTCCTGTCCTATTCCGACACGCTGTCGACCATCGCCACCTCCTACAAAGACGGTGGCGACCCGGGGCAGTACCGCGAGTTGATGGCTTCCTCCGTCCTCAACCTTTATATCTTCGAATTGATGGCCGCCATTGATGCCGCACGCTGTCAGGACCCGACCGCATTGCAGGCTATAATGAAAGGCATGGTTATGCCGCGCGTGGCTGATCTTGGCCGCCCGGTGTTTGCCATGTTCCCGCGGGAGCGTTTTGACGACCTTGAAAAGACCGCGCTCATGATGGAAGAAAAAACCGTCAGCCGCCCCCCGAACGTGGATATCTGCTCCCTCGGCCAGGCTCGCCTTCGCGACCTTGCCGCAGCGCCCGGCGTGCAGCAAAAGGAAATTCCCGACGCCCGCTATAGCGGCGGTACCCGTACCGAGCTTATTCCCCCTGCGGGTTATTCCTTCGTCCCCGCCCTTGTGCCGGACAACGAATGGCTGGCGGCGCGGCACAAGCTGCTCTCCGCCATCACCAGCGGCTGGGCCAAGCGTTACGACAGTCTTGCGCG
>JBBQWK010000245.1:0-3559 GCA_038210695.1 Alphaproteobacteria bacterium | reverse complement strand
GGCGGCACATTGGCTTTACCGGCATCTGCCGCGCGTTTCGATTCCCGCTGTTCCGCCGCCATGCGCAGCATCCATTCGCGGATGCGCATTTCGACCAGATACTCAACCGTGCTGGTATTGGGGTTGGGCAGGCTGCCCGCAAAAATAGGCCCGCGCTCCCGCGCCTTTTTTTCCACGAAGCGGTTCTGCAATTCCTCCAGCGGCGACGGCGCATCCGTGGGAGCGACGCTTTTGATGAAATCGAGGGTGATTTTCGGAATTTTTTCCATGGCTGATTATAGGATGATTCCTAGCCGCGCGGCCAGCCCTTCATATCCGCATACAGCAGCAGCCCATCCATCAGGTTCCGGCGCGCAAACCCCGTGCCCTGCCGCCTGTCGCGGTCAAGCGCGCGGCAGGAAAAGCCGAAAACAAGGATATCGACAACCAGCGAATGGCTGACGTTATTTTTAACGCAAAGCGCCGTCCATTCCACATAACCGCGGATCAGGCGTGCATGCATCTCCCCCGCATTATCCGCGCCCCTGCCGCCCGGAATCCGCTCCCAGTTGGAGGTAACGTACCCAAGGCCGCGGCTCATGGTTTCGAAGGCATGGGCCACTTCAATCGCGGCATCCTGCTGCATGGGTGTCATGGCATCCCACAGCCGCGCATCGGTAATGCGCCGGCGGGCGTCCTGCTTTTCGCGCGTGCCATTCTGCCGCAGCGTAATATTTTCCGACGGGGAATGCTTTTCCTGCTGGCCATGCGGGGTTTTTGTATTTGTGTTTTTGGCATGGGGCTTGAAGTCGGGTTTCCATTCGCTCCAGTCGTGCTGGCTGTCGTTGTCCGTCATGGCTTTTTCCGGCTACTGTTGTGACCGGGCAGGTGCAGGCTGCGGGGCGGCAGCGCCGCTTCCTGCAGGCGCTGGCGGCGGCGCGCGGCCTCAGCGGGGTCATCGGCATCCCGCGCGTGGCGTTTCTGTAGCAGCGCGCCCGAGGCCCGCTGGCGGGCCCGGTGGCGGCGCACGCGCTCGGTAGAGGGCGACAATTGCCGCGCCCATTCCGTCAGCTGTTCGCTGACAATAATGCCTTTGTCCATCAGCGCCTCGATCGCTGCTTTCACTTTGGATGAATCAAGGTCGAGGGCAAGGGCGGCCTGCTCCGCATCAAAACCCTGCAGGCTGCCGCGCGGCAGCATCTGGCTGGCATGGTCATGCAGCGTAATGAACAACGCCAGGCTTTCGGCGCGGTTGAGGCCGGATCGTTTGGCGATGACAGCCAGACGCGCGTCATACGGCAGCCCGTGGTACAGCCGGTAAAATTCCATCTCGAACTCCTTGGTTGGTGTCTTCTCCAGTATTGCTAAAATCGCAATTAATTGTCGAGCGTAATTTGCAACCGTTGCGTGTAACTGCATATATATATCTGATATTGTTATATTATTTTCATGATATAAATTGCACTTTTAGCAAGCAACGAATCGTACTAGAATGAATTTATGCCAGCAACACGCCTTCATGAAACCATCAAGCAGCTGATCGACAGCACCCCCGGCCTCACCCAGCGGGGGCTGGCGGAAAGGCTCGGGCTTAATCCTGCCGCCGTCCACCGCATGCTCTACGGCCAGCGCAGCATCAAGGCGGATGAAATTCCGGTGATCGAAGCCTATGTCGGCGCGAAACTCGACCTGCAGGGCGCGCGCGCCAAAACTGCGCCGCGCGGCTTCAGCGAAGGCCCCGTGCCCGATGCGTTTACGCAAGTGCCCGTCTACGGCTATGCCGCCGGCTCCGAAGATATCGGCAAGAAAGACGGCGGCCTTAACCTTGCGAACGGCGAGGTGATTGATTACGTCAGCCCGCCACCCGGTGCCTCAGCCAACGGCATCTTCGGCCTCTATGTCTTTTCGGATTCGATGGAGCCGCGTTATTACCGCGGCGAGCTTATTTACGTCCACCGCAGCCGCCCCGTCCGCGCCAACCGCGACTGCGTCATCCGCATGAAAAACGGCGATGCGCATATCAAGCAACTGGTGCGCATGGGCGAAGACAAAATCCGCGTCCGCCAGTTAAACCCGCCGCTGGAAAAAGACATTCCGCTGGCCGATGTTGAAGCGGTCTATCCGGTCATCTTCCGCGGATAAAAAAACCCCGCTGTTTCCAGCGGGGTTTTTTCAAATCGGTTTATATCAGGTGAAGCGGTTGCTGCTGCCCTTGTTCTTGCGGCTGTTCGCTCTGGCTTCTGCTGCGGCTTTGCGCGCGTCGGAAAGGCCTGAGTTGTTGGCGGGCGGCGCGTTGTCGTTGAATTCAAAAGACTGCGCTTTCGGCTGGAAAACAACGCCTTTGTCGATCGGCGTTACATCGTCGTTCACGGGCGGCTTCGGCGGCTTCGGCTTGAAGCTGATGCGGTTGGGGTCGCGGCGGATGGCGGCGTTGCGTGCGACAGCCGACAGCACAAGGCCGACCGGAATGGCAACAACCGCAAGGCCGATAACCGTGCCGAGGGCAGCGGCTGACGTCAGGCCAACCACAGCGCCCGCTTTGGCGATGCCGCCAAGAATAGCCAACGTCGTCGCGTTGCCGGAAATCGCGGGAATGCCAAGGGCGTTGAGACCGCCGCCCGTAGCGACAGCCGCGCCAACGACGGCGAGGGCAAGCGCTGCCCATTTAACAGCCTTGACGAGGGGGAGGGGAATTTTATCCGCCTTCGCCTTGATGCTGTTTTTAAGGCGCTGGAGCAACGCGGGGCGGGATTTTTTATCCTGCCATTTGTATTCCGCCTGGCGGACGTAGTTGTAAACGAAGGGGCTCTTCACCACCGATTTCGCCTTGATGAAAGACTTGCGGCCAAAATGCGCCACTGCGAAGAAGCCCGCGACGCTGACGATAAGGCCGATGCCGGGAATGGGCAGCAGCGGCAGCAGGTATGAATTGGCAAGGCCATAGCTGACAGCGCTGCCAACGGTAAGGCCGGTGTTTTTGGCGGCGGCTTTGGCTTCGTTCTTTGTCGAGTAGTCGAAGAAGCTCTGGCTCAACGCCTTGGTCTTCTGCCACGCGTACCAGATTTTGCCGGGTGATTTGCCGTCGTGCTGGATGGCCATGATGATCGCCTCGCTTTAAATGTTTTTAATTCTGCGCCCGAGTATATTGCCATAAGATGAATTGTCAAAGTCTTTAATAGGCTTGATTATCAGCCATTTGCAGGCGGAGCGCCAGTGCCGGGCGGCGCTTTTTTGGGACCGAAGCGCAAGGTCTTGATCGGCTTGATTCCATGGTCCAGCACGGTGGCGCTGGCAATATTCTCCTGCAGCTCCGTTTTGTGCGCCAGCGTAGCGGCGATTTTCTTTTTGGTGACGATGTTTTCAAAGCAGGAAAGGTTTTTGCCAGCAAAGTGCAGCCGCGCCATCTGCACCGCCGTCTGGCCTTTTTTATTCAGCAGCGTGGAGGTATCTGCGCCGTTCTCCGCCAGAATGCAGGCGGCGTAACCGTCGCCGGATTCAATCGCCACCATCACCGCGGTGTGGCCGTTCACTTTTTCCTGCGCGTCGAGGTTAGCGCCGGATTTTGCAATGCGCGTCACCA
>JBBQWK010000244.1:0-3569 GCA_038210695.1 Alphaproteobacteria bacterium | reverse complement strand
GGCGGCATACATATTGCCGAGCAGCACCATGGCGCGCACATCGTTCATTTCAGCCAGCGGGCGCAGGTCGGTCACGGCCTTCAGCCAGTCGGCGCGGTCGTAGGCGCGCTTGCCGCGCTGGAAAATTTCTTCCTGCAGCTTTTGCTGCTGGTCGGGGGAGGATGTTCTAGGCAGCGAGCCTTCGGGCGCATGCACGGCTTTTTCGGCGGCGGGCGCGGGCGTCACCGGCGTTGCGGCGTTTGCAGCAACAGATGTAAACGTCAGCGCTGTCAGGGCGATCATCGCGGTGGCGGTCAGGCGGTGCGTCACTTTCCAATACTCCTGGAAAAAATGTTTTTAAAATCAGCGCTCATACCAAATTAAGCCCTTTGGCGGCAAATTTCAAACCCCCTCGACATAAACTCTAAAATTAAGCCCTTTATAAAGGACAGCATCATGACAGCTTCGAGCTTTTGGCCGGTGCAGCAGGCGGTCTATGCGCGGCTTGTGGCCGATGCAGACCTGCTGGCGCTGTTGCCGCAGGGCAATGCCGCCGTGCTGGACCATGTGCCGGATGATACGCCTTTTCCTTATATCGTTATCGGCGATATGCAGGCACGACCCCTGGAAACCCAAGGTACCAGCGGCCACGACATCACGCTGGAGGTTTTAAGCTACAGCCAGTCCACCGGCATGAAAGAGGCCAAGGCGCTGATGGCGGCAATTTATGCCAGCCTGCACCGCGCCGCCTTCACGGTAACGGGGCATACCGTCATCCTTTGCGATTTGGAAGCAGAGGAATGCCGGTTGTTGCCCGACGTCCGTACAAGGCTGGGTCTGCAGCGCTTTAGCATTATCACCGAACCCCATGACGAATGACGAGTAACTGACGGAGGAATTTATGACCGCGCAAAAAGGCCGCGACCTGTTGCTGAAAATCGGCGACGGGGCGGAGCCGGAAATTTTTACGACGCTTGGCGCTGCCCGCACCAGCGCCATGACGCTGAACAACCAGCCGGTGGATGCCACCAGCATGGATGATGCAGGGATCCAGTCCTTTATTCCCGATGCGGGCGTGCAGGGCATGACGCTGAAGCTGGAGGGTTTGTTCAAGGACAGCGGGGCGGAAGAAAAATTGCGCCTTGCCGCCTTCACCCGCGCCAGCTGCAATTACCGGCTTTGCTTTCCGAATGGCGACAGTTACGCCGCCGCCTTTGTGGCGCAGGACTATGCCCGCAGTGGCAGCTTTGACGGCTTGGAAAGCTTTACCGTGACGCTGCTGCGCAGCGGCGATGGCAGTTTTACAGCGGGGGCTTAACATGACAGATTTTCTATTGCCGGGACCGTCGCGCCATTACCCGTTGCCCCTCAACCTTGCACTGGTCGAGGTCATCGAGCAGGACACAAGCCTGTTGCAAGTCGCGGAAAGCCTGGCCGCGCGCAGCACGAAGCTGAGCGATATTGTGAAGCTGCTGCTGCGCTTTTATGCGCTTGCCGGTTGCGATGTATCGCCGCCGCAGCTGGAAGAATTCATTCTTCAGCATTCACCCGCCACGCTGCTGGCGGATATTTTACTGCAAATTTTATCGCCGCTGAAGCAGATGGGCGCGGCAACGCCGGGAAAGACTTGAACCTCCGCTTGATCCGGAAATTTTTTCTGGGCGTGCTGGGCTGGACCCCTGCCGATATGCGGAGGGAGGCAAGCCTTGATGATCTTCTTGAAGCCTGGCTCGGCTATGCCGAATTCCACAACCTGCTGAAGCCCTGCCCGCCGGATAAAGCCTTTCTGCTGCGCATGATGCAGCTGTTCCCCGATAAATACGCTGGAGATACCCATGGCTGATCTTTCCGCCTTCGATACGCTCAACCGCGCGCTTGTGGAAATGCAGGCGAACGTAGAGGCGCTGGGGGATAATCTCCGCCAGCTGAACACGCAAGGCATTGCGCCCTTCAATGCGGGCGACCGGCAGGCAGCGGGCATGGAAAGTCTTTTTGCCGGCAGGGCCACGGCGGCTGGCAATGGCAGCATGAATATCATCATCCAGAATAATTCCTCCGCCGCTGTTTCGGCGCGGCAGGTGGATGACGGCTTTGACCAGAAATCGCTGGAAATAACCATCGACCAGATGGTGGCAAATTCCCTGCTGCGCGGGCGGGAAACAACGGGCGTGCTGCGCTCCCTTTTCAACCTTGTGCCCGTGCTGATGGGACGCTAAGGAGTTTTAGCCATGACAGTTTGGCCCGATACGCTGCCCGCAGCGCCGCTGAATGACGGCTTTCATGAAACCATGGCGGATACGCTGATCCGCACCGGCATGGACCAGGGACCGGGCAAGGTCAGGCGGCGCGGTAGCGCCGGCGTTGGCGCACTAGCGATGCAATATATTTTAAGCACGGCGGAGGTTGCCGCCTTAAAGGCCTTTCACGGCGATACGCTGAATGGCGGGGCGCTGGCGTTTGGCTTTACGCATCCCGTGACGGCCGCATTGTTGAACTGCCGGTTTAAAACGCCGCCCGCTTTTGCCAACTTGAACGGCGGGTACTTTCGCGTCACGATCGAGCTGGAGGTGCTGCCATGAGCCGTAACCCCGGCCTTGCCGCCCGCCAGGCGTTGCAGGCGCAGGAAACGGCGGAGGCTTTTCTGGTTTTACTGACCATCAGCCACCCGGATTTGCCAGAAGCGTTGCGGGTGAGCAGCGATGCGGTGGATACCACCTCGAACGGGATTCTTTTTACCGCTTTCCCCTTCGCCCTCACCCTGCCAGATGACGTTGAAGGCCAGTCGCCTGAAGCGCGACTTACCATTGATAACATCGACCGCCAGATGGTGCTGGCCGTGCGTTCGCTCTCCGCCGCACCTTATGTAGTTATAGAAATTGTACGTGCGAACGCGCTCGATGTAATAGAGGCACGATTTCAAGACTTTCGGCTGACAAACGTGACTTACGATTCGCAGGTGATTCAAGGAAATTTGAGTATCGAGGACTTCACCATGGAACCTTTTCCGGGGGCGGTCTTTGCTCCCGGCAACTTTCCGGGCCTGTTTTAAATCACTGGATTCTCAGGTAGTTTTTCACCCGTTAAGTCATTTTACATTTTTCTTATGGTAAGATAATAAAACTTGAGGTATTCTATTAAAAATCAGTTAAAATTGTTGAGCAACAAAAATACTGACTTTAAAAGAAGTGTCTCACAACGGCAGCGAGAGGGTTTTTTATACATGTTGAAATCTGAATTCCTCGGCAGTAGCGGTTACTCCACACAAGACTTCCTCGGCGGCTCCTTAAGCCTGCTGACAGCAGATACACGCCGCGGCCTCGATGATGGCGCAGCGAAGACTGTAGCTGCCATGAAAGAACATATTGCGGGCACCGATGGCTCGAAAATGGCGGATTTCAACAAATACGTCGAAAGAATTTCCAAAGGCGGCGAAGCCAAGCAACAGCCGCAGGCACGCACCACGGCCAAACTCGGCTCGGGCATGTAAGCCTCTTAAAGTTTCTTCCCTGAAAAAGAACCCGCCCTAACCCGGCGGGTTTTTTCTTGCGCATTTTCGCCGCGCTTTCCCGTCAACGAGAAGTCATCACTCA
>JBBQWK010000243.1:0-3573 GCA_038210695.1 Alphaproteobacteria bacterium | reverse complement strand
GCCTTTTTGCATCTCCGTCGCGCTCGTCATGGCTATTATTCCTCCAGCTTTTTCTTGAGGATGTCGTTGACGAGGCCGGGGTTTGCCTTGCCGCCCGACTTCTTCAAAATCTGCCCGACGAAGAAGCCGAACAGTTTGTCTTTGCCGCCTTTATATTCGGCGACTTTATCGGGGTTGTCTTTGACGACTTCCGACACGATGCGGTCAATTTCGCCGGTATCCGTCACCTGACGAAGGCCGCGGGATTCAACGATGTCTGCCGCTTCCTTGCCAGTTGCGAACATTTCCGCAAAGACTTCTTTGGCGATCTTGCCGGAAATGGTGTTGTCGGAAATGAGGCCGATCAGGCCGCCGAGCTGTTCTGCCCGCACGGGGCTGTCACCGAATTCTTTTTCGGCCTTCTTCAGCGCGCCGAGCAGTTCGGACAGCACCCAGTTCGCGGCAAGCTTGGCATCGCGGCCCTTGGCGACAATTTCAAAATAATCGGTGCGTTCTTTTTCGGCAATCAGGACGCCGGCATCCTGAATGGAAAGTCCGTAGTCTTTCATGAAGCGGTGTTTTTTCGCATCCGGCAGCTCCGGCATCGATTTGCGGATGTCGGCAACAAAGCTGTCTTCCACCACCAGCGGCAGCAGGTCGGGGTCGGGGAAATAGCGGTAGTCATGCGCGTCTTCCTTGGAGCGCATGGTGCGGGTCGTGCCGTTCTTGGTATCGAACAGGCGCGTTTCCTGCGTAATCGTGCCGCCGCCTTCAATCACTTCCACCTGACGGCGCGCTTCATAGTCGACGGCCTGCTGCACAAAGCGGACGGAGTTGACGTTCTTGATCTCGCAGCGCGTGCCAAGCTCCGCGCCCGGACGGCGGACAGAAACGTTGACGTCGCAGCGCATGGAGCCTTCATCCATGTTGCCATCGCAGGTGCCAAGGTAGCGCACAATGGCGCGCAGCTTGGTCACATAAGCGCCGGCTTCCTCGGCGGAGCGCATGTCGGGCTTCGAGACAATCTCCATCAGGGGGTTGCCGGAGCGGTTAAGGTCGACAAAGCTTTTGCTGGGGTGTTGGTCGTGCAGCGACTTGCCGGCATCCTGTTCAAGGTGCAGGCGCTCGACGCCGATTTTCTTGACCGTGCCGTCGGCAAGGTCAATTTCAATTTCGCCGTTACCCACAATCGGGTGCTGGTACTGCGAAATCTGGTAGCCCTGCGGCAGATCGGGGTAGAAATAATTCTTGCGCTCGAAAACCGAGACTTTGTTAATGACGGCGTTCAGACCAAGACCGGTGCGCACCGCTTTCGTGATGCATTCCTTGTTGAGCACGGGCAGCATGCCCGGCATGCCGGCATCCACCGGCGAAACCTGCGCGTTAGGCGCGGCGCCGAAGTCGGCCGAAGAGCCGGAAAAAAGTTTCGACTTCGTCAAAACCTGCGCATGGACTTCAAGACCGATAACAATTTCCCAGTCGCCGGTTTCGCCTTTGATAAGCGCGTGTGATGCGGACATTTTTATTCTCCCTTACGCGGCCTTGCCGACAATATTTTGCGGCACGGCGGTGAATTTGGCGGCCTGTTCCAGCGCGAAGGCAGCGCGGAACATGGTTTCCTCGTCAAACGGCTTGCCAATCAGCTGGAGGCCGAGCGGCAGACCGTCGGACGACAGGCCGACCGGAATCGACATGCCGGGCATGCCAGCCATGGAGGCCGGAATGGTGAAGACGTCGTTCAGATACATCGTGACGGGGTCAGAGGTGTTTTCGCCAATTGCGAAAGCCGGCGTCGGCGCGGTCGGCGTCAGCAGGATGTCGCATTTTTTATAGGCTTCGATGAAGTCGTTCCAGATGAGTTTGCGGACTTTGCGTGCCTTGTTGTAATAGGCGTCGTAGTAACCGGCCGAAAGCACATAGGTGCCAATCAGAATACGGCGGCGCACTTCCGCGCCGAAGCCGGCCTGACGGGTTTTCTCGTAGGTATCAATCAGGTTATCGCCTTCAACGCGTGCGCCGAAACGAACACCGTCATAGCGCGCAAGGTTGGAAGAACATTCTGCGGGCGCCACGACGTAATAGGCATGGAGGGCGTATTTGGTATGCGGCAGGGAGACTTCAACAATCTCCGCGCCCGCGTCCTTCATCATCTGCACGCCTTTATCCCAGAGCGCGATGATTTCGGGCGAGGTGCCTTCGATACGGTATTCCTTCGGCACACCAACGCGCAAGCCCTTGAGGCTGCCGCCGATGACTTTAGCGTAATCCGGTACTTCCTTGTTCACGGACGTTGAATCTTTCGGGTCGTAACCGGCCATGGAGCGCAGCAGCAACGCGCAGTCTTCGGTATTACGGGCGAAGGGGCCGGGCTGGTCGAGCGACGATGCGAAAGCAACGACGCCCCAGCGGGAGCAGCGGCCATAGGTCGGCTTGATGCCGGAAATGCCGCAGAAGGCTGCGGGCTGGCGGATGGAGCCGCCGGTGTCAGTGCCTGTTGCGCCCATGGCGATGCGCGCCGCGACAGCGGCAGCAGAACCACCGGAGGAGCCGCCTGGCACGAGGTCTTTATTATCACCCTTGCGCTTCCACGGATTAATCACGTTGCCGTAGTGGCTGGTGGTGTTGGAGGAACCCATGGCGAATTCATCCAGGTTCGCCTTGCCGATGGTAATCATGCCGTCGGCTTTCATTTTGCCGGAGACAGTTGATTCATACGGCGGCTTGAAGCCCTTCAGAATGGCGGAGGCCGCCGTCGTCTGCACGCCTTCGGTGCAGAACAAATCTTTCATCGCAATCGGAATGCCATCCAGCGGCAGCGCGGTGCCTTTGGTGTAGCGGTCATGCGACTGTTTCGCCTGTTCGCGCGCGGCGTCAAAAGTTTCGGTGATAAAGCAGTTGAGGTGGCGCGCGGCTTCTGCGCCTGCGATGTGTGCATCGACCAGTTCAACAGCGGTGAAGTCTTTTTTCTTGAGGCCCGCAAGCGCGCCCGCAATGGTCAGGTCTGTCAGCTTGGTCATATGAATTACTCCACCACTTTCGGCACGACGAAGAAGCCGGCGGTGCTTTCGGGCGCGTTTTTGAGAATTTTTTCCGGGATGCCGCCATCGGTCACCACGTCTTCACGGGCATGCATCTGCATCTGGACGACCGACGTCAGCGGCTCGACGCCATCCGTATTGACGGCGTCCAGCTCTTCAATCATCTTGAGAATGTTCGAGAGTTCGACTGCCAGACGCTCTTTTTCGCTGTCTTCCACCTTGATGCGTGCGAGGCGCGCGATCTTCGTGACCGTGTTTTTATCGATAGACATTCGCCGTTTCCTTGAACTAGATAAAATAACGAAAGAATTTAGCATGGCAGTTGTCGCAATCAAAGAACTCCGCGGTGTTTTACCCCCCAAAACAAGGCTTATGGGCATTGATCATGGGGAAAAGACGCTTGGGCTTGCGCTGTCGAACCCTGAACTCACCCTTGCCACCCCTTTCAAAACCCTGCGTCGCGTCAAATTTCTGGAAAATATCCGCGAGCTGGCGGCCGTCGCCAAGGAATATAATGTCGGCGGCATCATCTTCGGCCTGCCGCTGAACATGGACG
>JBBQWK010000242.1:0-3603 GCA_038210695.1 Alphaproteobacteria bacterium | reverse complement strand
GAGGCCGTCTTTGCCGCCCTGCAAGGCCGCTACATGACGCAGATGGAAAAGATACGGCAGTTCCTGCCGGTGATCGTTGTCGTGCCGCTGGCGTTTATTTACTTCCTGTTCTTCGGCAAGCACAAGCGCATTGATATTTTCGGCGGCGGCGCCTGGGGGAGATGGTAATCATGGCTTTCACAGTCACCGACAAAATGCGCGACGATGTTAAAAAAGCAGTGGAAGCGCTGGAGCGCGTCACCACAGGCGAAATGGTCTGCGTCATCGCGCAGTCATCTGCCCGCTATGTCATGTTCCCCTTGTTCTGGGCGGCGTTTCTGGCGTTACTGTCACCGCTTGTCAATCCGTTCCTGCTGCAGTTCGCGCCGCAATCCGGCTTTGCCATGACGTTTGGCCTGCAAAGCGCGTTGTTTATCGTGCTGGCATTTCTCTTCACCATGACACCGCTGCGCCAGAAACTTACACCCGCCGCCGTGCGCCTTGGCAACTGTCACCGCTACGCCTTCGAGCAGTTTTTTGCCCAGAAGCTGAATGAAACCAAAAAACGCTCCGGCGTTATGCTGTTCGTCTCGATCGACGAGCATTACGTGGAGCTGATCGCGGACAAAGGCATCAACGATAAAGTCCAGCCCGGCATCTGGAGCGGCATTGTCAACTCACTGATTGACGACATTCATAAGGGTCAGGTGCACGAAGGCTACGTCAAAGCCGTCAAATCCTGCGAAGCAATTTTGAGCGCGCATTTCCCCGATGTGAAAGACGACGTGAACGAGCTCGCCGACAACCTTATCGAGCTGCCGCCAGCGCGGTTTTTAAGCTGACGCTGCTTAAATCGGATCTGGAAGTCCGATGATGGAAAGCGATGTCATGCATAAAGATATCGACAATAATAGTTCCGCAAAGCTAATTGCCGAGCGGTCTTTACGAATAGCTGCCGAAGCCATTCCAATTAAAGCAGAGATAATGATTGGGAAAATAATAATTGTTTTTGTGATTGGATAAATACGAGAGGATGCAAAGGGCATGAAATCGCAAGGCGGTGGTAGATTTCTCCACCTATGGATTTCAGGCCCGCAGTGTTGCAAGTCTTCGAAAATGCACGCAAGAATAAATAAACAAAGCAAACCGAATGTTACTGATATTCTTACGGCAATAAGTTTTTTAATATTATCGCCATTCCAGTTAGGAATTTTTCTAAGTAAAAATATCATCGGCCATGACGCGCAAATGCCGACTATAAATGGTAGCAGAAGAAAAATAATCACCGCTGCGTCCTGCCTATTAAGTCCAGTCTAGAATGACCTTGCCGGACTCGCCGGACAGAACAACGTCGAAGGCTTTCTGGAAGTCATTCGCCTTGAAGGTATGCGTCACCATGGGCGCAAGGTTAAGGCCGGACTGCACCATGGCTTTCATTTTGTACCATGTCTCATACATTTCGCGGCCGTAGATGCCTTTCAAAATAAGCCCTTTGAAAATCACCTTGTTCCAGTCAATGCCAAGGTCGGCGGGCAGCAGGCCGAGGAGGGCGATTTTGCCGCCGTGACGTGTTAAATCCAGCATGCCCTGAAAGGCTGTGCCGACGCCGGACATTTCAAGGCCCACGTCAAAGCCCTCGGTCATGCCGAGGTCTTTCATGGTGTCTTTCAGGTTTTCTTTCTGAATGTTGACGGCGCGTGTCGCGCCCATCTTTTTGGCGAGTTCGAGACGGTAGGGGTTGATGTCTGTCACCACCACATGGCGCGCGCCGGCAAAGCGGCAGATGCCGGCCGCCATGCAGCCGATAGGGCCGCCGCCTGTAATCAGCACATCTTCGCCGACAAGGTCAAACGACAGTGCTGTATGCACGGCATTGCCGAGCGGATCAAAGAAAGCCGCGATATCATCCGAGATATCATCCGGCAGCGGAAAAATGTTGGACGCGGGGAGGGCGAAATATTCCGCAAAGGCGCCCTGGCGGTTGACGCCGACGCCCACGGTATGGATGCAGAGGTGCTGTTTGCCCGCGCGGCAGTTGCGGCAGGTGCCGCAGGTCAGGTGGCCTTCCCCCGATACGCGCTGGCCGATTTTAAGGTCTTTCACCATGTCGCCAAGGGCTGCAACTTCGCCCATCCATTCATGCCCTGTGATCATCGGCACCGGCACGGCCTTCTGCGACCATGCATCCCATTTGTAGATATGCACATCCGTGCCGCAAATGGAGGTCTTGCGGATTTTGACCAGCACATCCGTCGGGCCGATTTCCGGCACCGGCGCATCGATCATCCAGATCCCGGGCTTGGCTTCTTTTTTGCAGAGGGCTTTCATGGCAGTGCTTTCAGGTTTCGTTTACTGGATTGCCGCAGGCAAATTCTGGAAGGCCAGCCAGACGATGACAAAGCTGACCGGAAGAAGGGAAATAATCGCGACAAGGCGGCCCGCCACGGTTTTGAATGCCAGCACAAACATCAAAACCGCCGGCAGGAGTGCGAGGGGCCATATCCATTGCGGGGCGCTGCCCGTGCCGTTGAGCGCGTCGCTTGCGGTCTGCAAGGCGTTATCCGCGCCGTTGCCCATCTTGTTCAGCCAGAGCTGCGAAATTGCGATGGCGACGGGTAATGGGGAAATATAGCCGCAAAGCAGGATAAAAAATTTAAGCGCGATATTGTCGAGCAGGTATTTGCGCTGTGGCTGCGGCTGCGCGGGCGCTGGCGTCGTGGGCGGCATTGAAATATCGCTCATAAAAATCTCCTGTCCTGAAATTACTTGATGACGCCAAGCTGCTTGCCGATTTTTTCAAAGGCGGCGATGGCTTTGTCGAGGTGTTTAATGTCGTGCGCGGCGGACATTTGCGTGCGGATGCGCGCCTTGCCCTGCGGCACAACCGGAAAGGCGAAGGCAATGACATAGAGGCCTTCATCCAGCAGCAGGTCGGCCATTTTCTTGGCCAGCGGCGCGTCATAGAACATGACGGGGATGATGGCATGTTCGCCGGGCACAAGGTCAAAGCCCAGCGCCGTCATGCCCTTGCGGAAGTGCAGCGCATTGGCGCGCAGTTTTTGCAGCCGCGCAGGTTCTTCCTGAATAAGGTCAAGCGCCGCGATGGAGGCGCCGACAATAGCGGGAGCTACGGTGTTGGAGAAGAGATACGGACGGGAGCGCTGGCGCAGCCAGTCGATGATTTCCTTGCGGCCGGAGGTATAACCGCCGGATGCGCCGCCAAGCGCCTTGCCGAATGTGCCGGTCAAAATATCGATACGATCCTGCACGCCGAAATGCTCGGGCGTGCCGGCGCCGGTCTTGCCGGTGAAGCCGATGGCATGGGAGTCATCTACCATCACCAGCGCGCCGTATTTATCGGCCAGATCGCAGATGGCGGGCAGGTTGGCCATGATGCCGTCCATGGAGAAGACGCCATCTGTTGCAATCAGCTTGAAGCGCGCGCCGGAGGCTTTTTTCAACTGCTCCTCAAGGTCCGCCATATCGTTATTGTTATAGCGGAAGCGCTGCGCCTTGCAGAGGCGGATGCCGTCGATGATGGAGGCATGGTTGAGCGCGTCGGAAATAACCGCGTCTTCCTCCCCCAGAATGGTTTCGAACAACCCGCCGTTGGCATCGAAACAG
>JBBQWK010000241.1:0-3620 GCA_038210695.1 Alphaproteobacteria bacterium | reverse complement strand
CTGCGCGGTAATAGTGCCGGCGCTATAGCCGAAGAAGGTGATGTTGCGAAGGTTTTTGCGGGCGGCATCCAGCGGTAGCGGCGTGCCAGAAACTTTGCCGTTTTCGTTCTGCGTAAAACCCTCCGCCACCAGTGGCATGATAAGGGCCTTGGCAAGGTCAAAGCCGTTGTGCGACGCGCGGCGAGAGGGCATTGCGTCATAGGCGGCAAGGTTGAATACTTCTTTCAGCCCCGCATGCGACCAGGCATAGACATTGGTATTGCTGGTATCACCAGGCGCTTTATCGACAAGGTCTTCCATCGTCTTCAGCGCGCCGGCGATATATTCGGGCGTGTCGTCATAGGTGAAAAAACCGGTGAGGAAAATAACCGAAGGGCGGTCGATTTTAAGCGCGGCAAGGTCTACCGCCGCAAGGCGGGACTGGTCTTGGTCATCGCGCGATCGCTGCCAGAGTTTTCCCATATACGGTAAAGTCTAGCAGTGGCGGCAAAGCCGGTCAATCCGGCGCGAACACCATAAGAAAAGCCGCGGCGCGCTCTTTGCTGCACCGCGGCTTTTCCCGCTTGTGACGTTTGAACCCGTTAAGGGATCAGAAGTTACTTGTCGTTGGTCTCATCCGTGTTGGCGGAATTGTCCATCGGCTTGTCGACTTCCATTTCGTTCTTGTCGGTTTCTTTCATATCGGCTTTCAGCGGGTTGCCATCCTTCATCATTTTGCCGGATTTCATGGCGTGATGTGCTTCCATGTTTTTATGTTCTTTCATCTTCATAGCTTCCATCTCGGCTTTCGAGATTTTGCCGTCGTTGTTGGCATCGGTTTCGGCAAAAATTTTGTCGTTGAAAGCGGTGGATTCTTCTTTGGTGATCATGCCGTCGTTGTTGGTGTCGACTTTCATGAACCAATGGTCAGCCATCATCTTGGCTTTGCTGTCGGACATCATATGGCCGGTGGCAAGGGCTGGGGTTGCCATGCAGGCAACCAGCGCCGCTGTGAGGAGAACCTTTTTCATTGTCATATCCTTAAAAGTTATTTGGCTTTGCAGAACCTTCTGCTGGCCTAACGTCAATACGTTCCAGCGGCGTATTTCGTTCCGCGATATGTCAAGAGGGTAAAAATAATACTTTTATGAAAATATGTGACAGCGGTAAAACCTTATGCTATGCTCGGCGCATGAAAAACTTGTGCGCCAATTATTATCCTACCGCTTATGGCCCCGCCCGGGGTTATTGAGGCTGCCTGCCTTTGTAGCCGCCCGTTCTTTGTTTTTCACCGCCTGCCTTTGGATAAACCGTCATGACCGCCACGCCCCGCCCCGCAGATATCCTCGCGTTCTTTGACCGCACCTCCGATCAGTTTTTTTCGAAGGACGAGTTCAAGGCGAAGCTTAAATCCGGCAAAAAGCTGCGGATTAAATACGGCGTCGACGTCACCGCGCCGACGCTGCACATCGGCCATGCCGTCAATTTGTGGCTCATGCGCTACATGCAGGACTGCGGGCACAAGGTCATTTTCGTCATTGGCGACTTCACGACGCGCATCGGCGACCCTGACGGCCGCGGCGAAACAAGGCCCGTCATCCCGCGCGAAGATATCGAGCGCAACGCCCGCCATTTCATCGACCAGGCGAAAACCGTGCTGCGCTTTGACGATCCCGACCTGATCGAGGTCAGGCGCAATTCCGAATGGCTCGATAAAATGGCGCTGCAGGACTTTATGAACCTGCTGGCCATGGTGACACATGCGCGGCTGGTGTCGCGCGATATGTTCCAGAAGCGCATTGAAAGCCACAAAGACATCCATATGCATGAGATCATCTACCCGATCCTGCAGGGCTATGACTCGGTCGAGATTAAAGCCGATATGACGATCATCGGCTCCGACCAGCTGTTCAATGAAATGATGGGGCGCTTCTTTCAGGAACGGATGGGACAGAAGCAGCAGACCATCATCACCACCAAAATCACCCCCGGCATTGACGGCAAGGGCAAGCAGTCGAAAAGCGTCGGCAACTACATTGGCCTTGGCCATTCGGCGCGCGACAAATTCGGCCGTGTCATGAGCATCCCCGATGATTTGATCGAGCAGTACTTTATTATCTACACCGACCTGCCGATGACGGAAATTGCGGAAATGAAACGCATGATCGCCACCAAGCCGCGCGACGCGAAGGTGAAGCTGGCGGGCGCAATTGTGGCGCGCTACCACGGCAAGCAGGTGGGCGCTTTTGAAACCGAATGGTTTGAACACACCATTTCCCGCGGGCAGATCCCGGAAGATATCCCCACGCTGCCGATTATCAATGCGCGGATGGAGACCTTGAGCCTCATCGCCCTGACGCGTCCCGGCAAAAGCAAAAGCGATACCCGCCGGCTGATTACGCAAGGCGGCGTGGAGCTGAACGGCGATAAACTCCTGCGCGCCGAAGAAATACTGCTGCTGCAAACCGGCGATATTCTGAAGGTCGGCAAGCGCAGCTGGTACCGCATTGAAATTCTGCGTCTCAACGTCATGGAAACCGAGCGGCTGTGGTTCGAGCCTTTGGAGCTGAAGGATATCGACCTTATCCGCGAATACATGCCGGAGTGGGAGATCGTCAAATACCTTGGCAAAATGCCTGCGCCCAAAAAGGTGGCGGCAGCCGTGGTGACGGAAGTCTTCAAAAAAGTCATCCTGCAACCGGAGCCGAAAGACGAATGGCTGTGGAAGATCAAGGCCAAGAAGCAGCCGGAAACCATTGTCGGCGTCGGTCACCTGCGCAGGGACGTGGCGGAAGGCAACCAGAACGTCTGGCTGACGCCGGAAGCGCGCGGGCAGGGCTTTGCCAAGGAAGCAACTGCGGCGATCAATAACTTCGCCTTCACCCATGCCGGTTTCCAGCAGATTGTGTTTAAACAGGCCTTCGCCCATGCCGCGCCGCCGCGCGATGTGGAGGCGCTGCGCGGGCAATTCGCGAAGCTGGATGCCAGCCATACGCCCGGTGCCAAGGCAGACAATTTTAGCGTCACGCGTGAAGCCTGGCAGAAAATGCAGGGGCTTCCCGCAACACCGCATGCTCTGCCGGGAGCGCCGATTATACCGGGCGCGCCGTTACTGCCGGGGCAAATGCTCATGCCGGGGCAGGTAGCGGGCGCACCGCTGCTGCCCGGACAAATTTCCGGCATGCCGCTGATGCCGGGTCAAATTCCGGGGATGCCCTTGCTTCCGGGGCAAATACCGGGACAGCCGTTGTTGCCCGGCCAGATACCAGGTCAGGTTTTGATGCCGGGGCAAATTCCCGGCGCACCGTTGCTGCCGGGTCAGATGCCAGGGCAACCCGTGCTACCGGGACCAGTGCCGGGTCAGGTTTTGATGCCGGGACAAATTCCGGGTGCGCCGTTATTGCCGGGGCAGGTACCCGGCCAGCCGCTGCTTCCGGGTCAGGTTGCTGGGCAGCCCTTACTCCCAGGACAGCTCCCGGGAATGCCGGTGATGCCAGTTGCAGCACCGCCCACCATTGAACTGCATACGCTGACAGGCCTGCCGCCTGTCCAACCCGTGGTGCTGCCCGCATCGCTACAGCCGGTGACGCCTGCAACGGGTGCGCCTGTCACCGCCCCCCCCGCAGTCCAACCGCTTGGAC
>JBBQWK010000240.1:0-3625 GCA_038210695.1 Alphaproteobacteria bacterium | reverse complement strand
CCCTGCCGTACTGCGCCAGATGATATTCATGCGCGGCAACCCCCGCATTTCACTTTTGCTTGGCGGCGAATACCTGATGCATGAAGCGGAAATGCCGGCCACCGCCTACAAAGGCATGAATTACAGCTACGACGTCACCGTAGCCGACCAGCAAAAGGCGCTGATGACCATCGGCTTCGAGCTGGGTATTCGTGGTGCGTACGGCGTCAAGGGCCCGCTCACCGCAGCTGCCTTGCAGGAATTCGCGCTCATGAGCAAGCCGATGCTGGCGCAGGGCCAGACGGTTGACATGATGCTCGCGGAAGCCTCGGCGCAGGCGCTGGAAGACTCCGCCAAATACTCCAGCCGCTTCCAGAATATCACGCCGGCAACCTGCTTTGCCGTGCGCCATGCGTCAAAAATCGTCGGTGTTGATTTCGGCTATATGATGCAGCTGGCCGGCGCGGAAAGCGGCTTTGATGCCGGCATTTCCGCCACCACCTCCAGCGCGACGGGGCTTTTCCAGTTTATCGACAAAAGCTGGCTCTCGACCCTGTACACGGACGGCAGCAAATACGGCTTTGGCGATATCGCCAATAACATCATCGTGCAGCGCAATTCCAGCAATGAAATTACCAACGCCAGCATCAAGAACCCGTTTATCGAAAAATATGTCATCAGCCTGAAAAAAGATCCGCGTGTCATGGCGCTGATGGGTTCGGAATACGCGCGGGCGAACCTTGACGACCTGCAGTCCGCCCTGCCCCGCCGCGATATTACGCGGACGGACCAGTATCTTGCGCACTTCCTTGGCTCCGGCCAGGCGGTGGAATTTATTGTCAAGCTGAACCGCGAACCGGCGGCGGCGGCGAAGACGGTTTTCCCCAAGGCGGCAGGCGCCAACCGCGGGGTTTTCTACAAGCACGGCAAAACGCCGCGCACGCTGATGGAAGTATATGACTTGTTCAAGACCAAGTTCAGCAGCACCTTCTTTGATACGCCGGCAGCGCCGACGCCGCCTGCGGATATCCCGCTGCCCGTGCCGCGCCCGCCGGGTTTGAACCAGTAACTTAAATTATCCCGCGAAATGAACCGCCGTAAAAATGAACAGCGCACCTGTGAAGGTGAGGCCGAGCAGCCGCAGCACGCGTGACGGCGGGGCTTTTGAATGCGCCTCCGGCAGAATATCCGACGCGGAAATATAAAGCAGGAAACCCGCAAAGAAGCCGAGGAAATACATCAGCACCACCGGCGGCACCGTGACGCAAAGCGTCGAAACCGCGCCGAAAACTGGCGCCAGCGCATCCAGCGCCAGCATCTTGAAGGCGCGGGCGCGGGTGTTTTTATTGACCAGCATCAGGCTGACGGTATTGAGCCCGTCGCAGAAGTCATGCGCGATCACGGCAAGCGCCACAACGGCGCCAACTTCATTGGAAATCTGGAACGCAAGGCCAATACCAACGCCGTCCATGAAGCTGTGCGCGGTGAGCGCGAAGGCGGACATCACGCCGACATGCGGGTGGCGGTGGTCCGAATAGGCATCATCATGCTGGTGGTGGATCAGGACGAGCTTTTCAAGGCTGTGGAAGATGAGGAAGCCAAGGACCAGCGTGATCATCGCGCCGGTGGGGGATATATGCTCCACATGTGCCAGCTCGAAAATTTCCGGCAGCAGGTCAAAGGCGACAACGCCCAGCAGCACCCCCGCCGTAAAGCTGAGGATGTAGTGCAGCCGGTCGTTGAATTTCAGCGCAAAAAGCCCGCCGCCGAGCGTGGAGAAAAAAGTGCATAGGGCAAGAAGTATGGCAGTCATCGTTTAGTTCTTCTTTTTATAAGTTTAAGCGGCTTCTCGCGAGACAACCATTGCGCAGCGGGCGCAGAGCGCGGGGTGCGCGGCAACGCTGCCGACATCCGTCACGTATTTCCAGCAGCGCTCGCATTTTGCGCCTTCGGCCTTGGAGAAGCTGACGGCAACGCCCTCGACCCCCTGCAGCGTGAAGGAACCCGCCGGTGCCGCGCCCGACTTCAGCGCAATACCGGAGGTGATGCAGACGTCTGCGAAGGGAATGGTTTTCAGCTCCGCTGCCAGCGCGGCATCCGCCACGTAAACTTCCGGTGCCGCTTCCAGCGAGGCGCCGATTTGTTTTTCGGCGCGTTTCACTTCCAGCGCGCCGGTGACGACGCTGCGGGCAGCCGCAATTTTTTCCCACCTCAAAGCAAGCGCATCATTCTGCCATTCGGCAGGCGCTTTGGGCATGGTGGAAAGGTGAATGGAGGTGGTGGTATCGGCCAAGGTCAGCCCTTTGTACGACAGCCAAGCCTCTTCCGCAGTAAAGCACAGCACGGGCGCGAGCCAGTGGACGAGGTGGTTGAAGACGTGGTCAAGCACGGTCACAACGGCTTTCCGTTTGACGCTATCCATCGCTTCGCAATACAGCGTGTCCTTGCAGACGTCGAAGTAGAAGGCGGAAAGCTCGCGTGCGCAGAAGTTATGCACGGTAGTCGTGAGGTTCTGGAAGTCGAAGTCGTAGATGCACTGGCGTACGGTCGCGTCAATTTCAAACAGGCGGTGGAGAACCCATTTGTCCATATCGCCGAGGTCTTTGTAATCAACCTTGTCTTTCGCCGGGTCAAAATCCGCAAAGCTGCCGAGCAGGTAGCAGAAGGTGTTGCGGATGCGGCGGTAGATGTCCACATGGCCGGACAGAATATTTTCGCCGAACTTGATGTCTTCGGTGTAGTCGGAACCTGCCGCCCAGAGACGCAGAATATCCGCGCCGTATTTGTCGGTGAGGGCCATGGGCGAAGTCACGTTGCCCGTGGACTTCGACATTTTATAGCCTTTTTCATCCAGAATAAAGCCGTGCGTCAGCACAGCCTTGAAAGGCGCATCCCCGCGCGTGCCGCAACCGACGAGCAGCGACGACTGGAACCAGCCGCGGTGCTGGTCGGAACCTTCGAGGTACAGGTCAGCGGGGCGGTACAATTCAGGACGGTTTTCCAGCACGAAGCCTTGCGTCGAGCCGGATTCAAACCAGACGTCGATGATGTCGGTGATCTGCTCGTAATCATCCGCTTTGTAATCGGGCCCGAGGAAGTCGGAGGCGGGGCGCGAATACCAAGCGTCGGAGCCTTCGGCATTGAAAATATCAAAGATGCGGGTCAGCACCTTTTCATCCTTCAGCGGCTCGCCGGTCGCCTTGTTCACGAAGATGGCGATGGGCACGCCCCAGGCGCGCTGGCGGGAAACGCACCAGTCGCCGCGTTGCTCCACCATGGCGGCAATGCGGTTTTCACCGCGCGCCGGCACCCAGCGGGTCTTTTTGATTTCGGCCAGCGCCTTCGCGCGCAGGTCGTTCTTCTCCATGGAGATAAACCACTGCGGCGTGTTGCGGAAGATAACCGGCGCTTTGGAGCGCCAGCTGTGCGGGTAGCTATGCTGGATCTGTTGCTTGGCGACAAGGTTGCCGGCCTCGCCAATTTCTTTCATGACGAATTTATTGGCCCAGCCTTTTTTGCCGTCCGGCAAATAAACCGGCACGCCCGCGAACAGCGGCACGTTTTCAAAATAAGTACCATCGCCCTTCACGGTATGCGGCACTTCGATGTTGTTTTTAAGACCAAGACGATAGTCGTCCTCGCCATG
>JBBQWK010000239.1:0-3631 GCA_038210695.1 Alphaproteobacteria bacterium | reverse complement strand
TTTTGCCGCAGGAATAGCTGCCCGCCATCGACACCATGACGGGTTGCGCCGCATCTGCCAGCAATGCGGCATCCAGCGCCATTGCCATGTTGCGGGCAAGGTCGAGCAGCTGCTGGCGTTCTGACGTATGGAGCGAGATTTGAAGCGGCATGGCTTTCCTGCTATTACGCGGTATTATACCATGCGGTGGTTAATACCGGCTTTATGCCAATAAATCTGAAAATTCCCTTTATCATTCAACCCCCTCACCTAACCCTTGACATTATATTACGGAAATAGATATAATGATGGCGATACGGGGGTATTCTTTATCGCGATGACATTCATGACCAGCACAGCGGCAACGACATGCCGCATATGAAATCCGGCAGTCCATTCCACGGCAAGAAGGGCATGATCGCCATCGGCGGCATGTCCGGCAGCGGCAAGACGACGCTGGCGGAAAGCCTTGCCAAGGCCTATCCGGATTTGGTGGTGCTGGATTCAGACGTGCTGCACAAACAAATGCATGGCGTTGACCCCAAAACCCCGCTTCCCGTTGAAGCCTATGCGCTGCATAACCGCGAGCGGCTGATTTCATACCTGCATGCGCAGGCCGCAAAGCATTTGCGCGCCGGCAGAAGCGTTGTTGTCACCGGTACCTTCCTTGACCATGACTCGCGCCACAAGCAGGAAAAACTGGCCGCCCGTAATGGCGCCGACTTTATCGGCCTTTACCTGCATGCGCCGCTGGCGACCTTGTATGACCGCGTTGCGCGCCGCAAGGGCAGCGCATCGGATGCAACGCCGAGCGTCGTGAAGCGCCAGTTCAAAGGCGCCTCCAAACGCCCCGTGCGCGACCTGCCGTGGTGCGTCATCCGCGCCGATAAATCGCCGGGCTATGTGCTGGATTCAGCCCTGCAGCATGTCCGCCGCAGCACAACGCCGCGTGAAAAGCTCAACCCGCAGGCAAAAAGGACTTTTAAAACAGTCCGTTAGTATCTTTCTCCCGCATTGACAGAATACGCCGTTTGTCGTAAGAATGGGGCATTCTGACGAATCCTTTCAAAGCCGGGAAAACACAGCCGCATGGCCACACCTTCACCTGATGCCGCCAGCCTTGCCCGCGTCTTTGGCGACGCCGCCGTTTCCGACGATGCGGTGGAGGGCATGGAGCGTCATGCCAAGCTGAATGAATTCCTGCTCACCGCCATCCGCACCAATGACAGCCGCTTGTTCAAGCGTGCGCTGGAGGCGGATGCCGATGTGAACCACGCCGGCGGCAAGCCGCTGCAGGAAGCGGCCACCGCCCGCAACTTCCTGTTCATGAAAGACCTCGTCGTCAACGGCGCGGATATTCAGCATGCGGTCGAGGGGCTAAAGGCGGAACAAGCCGCCATCCAGCGCAAAAAGAAGTACGACCAGTGGGGCGACAGCGACGGTTATACCTTCAAGAACAAATTTGAAAAAGCCCGCTGGAGCGAGATAAGCACCCTTGCCAAGACGCTGGAGGACTACCAGAAAAAATTCATCGCCGAGATCATGCCGATGGAATCCATGCGCCTGCAGCATGAAACCCTGCGTGAAATCCGCGCCATTAAAAAAGAACTGTATGAAGCCAATCACGGCGTGCCCGTGAACAAGCCGCGCATTCGCGCGCCCAAAGTATATGATTAGGAGCTGATGACATGAGCCTGCGCACCTTCCTTGGCGGCACCGATGACGCTGTCACCATTTACCGCCGCGACCTGATGACCGCCGTGAAAAACGGCGATACCACCACGCTGCAGACGCTGCTGAAAAACAACATCGATGCGCCGCCCGAAGCGTTGAACGACCCGCTGACCCGCGCCGTCAGCAAGAACCAGGTGCGCCTTGCCGAACTGCTGCTGGATGCGCCGGGCACCAGAGCGATTGATAACTCCACGCTGCGCGCCACGGTTTACAACAGCAACACCGATATGTTCCGCCTGCTGACCGACAGGGGATTTGATTTCGCTTCCGCCGTGCCGTCGGAACAGGCGAATGACTACCTTGTGAAACTGCGCTTTATGCGGAAAGATTACGAATGCGACCTGCTGCGCAAGCAGCTGGTGGAAACGAAGAGAGAGCTCACAACTCTGCGCAAAGCCGCCGGCCTGCCGGAGCCGGAAGACAAACCCCTGCCCCGCAGCTTTACTTTATAAAGCGCAGAGTTACTTTCCAAAGCGCAGCTTTACGCTATAAGCCTCTAATTCCTGAACGATTCCCGCAACCCCTCGTCATTATGTTACGAGTCTGAATAATCACGCTTTTCATGGCCGATATGTAAATGCAAAATTAACTTTTTTGCGGTTTAATGACATTGTACGCTAGAATGGTATTAGAGGAATAAAGGGAGTGTTTCGAGCATGTCCAACCTGTTGAACACCACCGCCGTCGGGCGCAAGGATGGCGAAGACGCCAAGGCCATTCTGCAGGCCTATGTCGCGACCAGCCCCACCATGGCTCTCAACCGTACCGTTGAAATGACCGCAGGCAATCAGCCCAAGGGCACCGGTGCCGGCGACAAGCTGATCGAGCCGCGTTAATCACCACTATATAACCGGGGCATTCCATGGCGCAGGCTAATAACGCAGTCGTTTCCGAATACGAAGTTTTCAAGAACGGGCGCAACGCGCTGGCGTTTTTCTTCTACCGCCACAACACGCTGGATAACAACGCCGAAGAAGGCCCCTTCTGGTTCACCATCCAGGAGAGCCGCATCATCGCCGGCACCGAAACAAATTACGCGATTTTCGAAGAAGTCAGCCCCACCATCCTCGACACCGCCCGCCAGCGCGGCGTGCTAATGCTGGTCGAATTCGAAAACCAGCAGCCCATGCGCTGCACGCCGTGCTACCTGTCGGATAATTTCTGATTTTGTTTCACACTCGCTCTTTTTAAAAGGAATGCGGTCGTTCCTTTTCAGGCCTACCGCCATGAAATTTTTCATCAGCACACTCTTCTTCCTGCTTTTTCTTCCAAGCATAGCATTTGCCGATGCGCTCGAAGATGGTATCGCCGCCTATCAAAATGATGATTACAAAAAAGCAATTGAGCATATAAGCCCGTTGGCAACGGCAGGCGATGCAAAAGCACAAAGATGGATGGCATTCTTTTATGCTGAAGGTTACGGCGTTGAACAAGACAATAAAAAAGCGATGGATTGGCTGACAAAAGGTGCCGAACAAGGCGACGCTGAAAGCCTTGAGAACCTTGGTGATGTTTACCACGAAGGTCACGGCGTCACGGCAAATATGGTGGAAGCATATAAATACTATCTACTGGCCGATCAATTCGGCCAAATCGAGGACGAGACTGATTTGAATGACATCTCCAGAAAGATGACTCCCGCCCAAATGACCGACGCCAAAGCAGCTGCTGCCCAATGGCTTTCAAAACACCCGAAACTTGAACGCCCCGTCAAACGGTATTCAATTTTGCTATTTCTCGGCATGTTTGTATTACCCGCAGCGATAATGGCGAAGCTGAAAAAAACGCAGCAGCCGACAAACTACTATTTCCGTCTTTTTGTCTGGATTGCATTTTTCCTCTTACTTTTCTTGCCCTTGTATTTCTTTATCTCGAAAGCATCTGTTTCAACTGTGCCGTGGCAAAGCTGGGGCAAGTT
>JBBQWK010000238.1:0-3631 GCA_038210695.1 Alphaproteobacteria bacterium | reverse complement strand
TGTCGCGCGGTTTGCTGCCGTCGGCATACCAGAAATCGGGCGCACGCGTCATCATGCGGCGGCCTTTTCGCCAAGACGGGCGACGTAGGGCTGCAGAATAGCGGCAAGGTCATCCAACACGGTGGATTTTTCGGCGGTCATTTTTTCAGCCGAGATGCCATAGCTGGCGAAGTCTGCGGGGCGGGAAATAATGTCTGACAGCTGGCTTTGCAGCGTTGCCGTATCCGCCACCTGAAGGGCTGCCTTGGCTGCCAGAAAATCGGCGCTGATGGTGACGAAGTTGTACATTTGCGGGCCGTAAACAATGATGCAGCCCAGCTGCCCCGGTTCGATCGGATTATGGCCGCCGATATCGGCAAAGCTGCCGCCCATGACGATGATATTGCCGAGGCGGAAAAAGAGCCCAAGCTCGCCAAGCGTATCGGCGATGTAGACGTTTTCGAACGGTTCATTGCGGGAGCGCACGCTGGCGGTGACGCCGCGCGCACCGGCCAATGCCAGAATTTCAGCCCCGCGTTGCGGGTGGCGCGGGACGATAACGGTAAGCATCTGCGGGAATTGTTTTACCAGCGCTGTATGCGTATCAAGCGCAATTTCTTCCTCACCCGCATGTGTGCTTGCGTAAACGACGACAGGACGGCCGGCAGTGTCTGCCTTTAATTTGGCGAGCGCTGCTTCATCAGCGGGCAGTTTGGCGCCGGCATATTTCATGTTGGCGGAAATGCGGGCGTCTTTCGCGCCGAGAGCTGTCAGCCGCCCTGCCTCCGCCGCATTCTGGCCGAGACACAGCGTAAAAGTAGAGAGGATTTCAGCGATCATGCCGCGCGCCCATTTCCAGCGGCGGAAACTGTCTTCGGACATGCGGGCATTGAGGAGCACCGCGGGAATGGCGCGGCGCTTGATGGCGGCCAGCATATTCGGCCAGAATTCAGATTCCGACCAGATGACGAGATCGGGGTGCCAGTGCGCCAGAAATTTTTCGACCCAGGCCGGATGATCGACCGGCATGTACTGGTGGAAGGCCCGGGCCGGCAGCCGCTCCGCCATAAGCTGTGCAGATGTAACAGTGCCGGTCGTGACCAGAACTTCGATGCCCGTGTTGTCATCCAGCAAGCGGCTGATGATCGCGAGGAGCGCCATGGATTCGCCAACGCTGGCTGCATGAAACCAGACAAGCGGCAGGCTTCCGCGCGAACGGGCGGCGATGCCGCGGCGCTCCGGCGCACGCAAGGCGTCTTCCTTGCCGCGGCGCAAGCGCTTTTGCAGAAACGCTTCCAGCAGGGGTGTCGAAGCCTGCATCGCGATTTTATAGATTTCCAGCAACATACCCTCAAAAGCGGCCCGTCCCCAAAGGGACTGTGCGAGGGGCCGGCCCCCAAATTCCAATCGTCCTGCCCACAAGATTCTTTATTTTGGGGGGGTAATGCAAGCATTTCTTGCGGCACAAGCGAAGGGGTTGGTAAAATAGCTTTATCGGCGCGTTTTATTCAAAACAAAGGCCCCAAAATGGATGCCCGCGATAAAAAATCCCGCGAAGCCGCTATCGCGGAGCTGAAAGTGCAGATCGAGGCGCAGCGCGCCAGAATCGACCCCGATGTGCTGAAGAAGGCGGAAAAAGCCGCCGCCGCGTCGCAAAACCCGAAACCGAAGGCCGAACTTGTGCCCTTTGACCGCGATGCCGCCGCATTGGTCGTGCGCCTGTTTCTGGACCGCCATGACGATCCGGAATGGTTCAAGCGCCAGCTGCAGGAGCAGTTGAAGAAAGAACGTTAGAGATTTACCCCATTACATCTTGCTGATGATGAAAGTCACTGTCGAGTTGAGCGGCAGGTTTTCCGGCTGGGTCCAGGTGACGCCGGCACCGGGGGCCTTGAAGGTATTCAAAATCCCGCCCGCAGAAATATCTGCAAGCGCCGCCGACAGCACGGGGCTGTTGGTTGCGTTATTGATTTCCTTCATCAGGTCGACACCGCCCGCGGCAACCGTTTTGTTGACGAGCGCCTTGAAGTCAAAATAGGGCGTACCATGCTCGATACCGCCGCCGGTAACGGGACGGAAGCCAGTGACAGCGCCCGCAGCGGCAAGCAGAGTACCAATGCTGCCGATGGGTCCGCCGCCTGTAGACGGGTTCCATAGCTGCTGGATGCGCGAACATTCACCGGTGCCGGGAATGTTGAAAGCGCCGAGAAGGGAGCCGAGCGCGCCCATGACCATGCTGGTGATGTTATTGACGAAGGTCATGATCTGCGACTGAAGCCCCGCGATAAACCCTGTCACGTAAGTCTTGATCATCGTCCAGTAGCTTTTCACCATGGCGACGAAAGCGGGGATAGCCGCCGGCAGCGCGCCGCCAACGAGGTCGAGGATGTTTTGCAGCAGGTCTGTCCATGTCTGGATCTGCGTGAAGGCGGCATCAATGGAACTGACGACACCGTTAATCATGGCGCCGATGGTGTTCAGGCCGGCCATAAAGCCCCCAAGATACGACATGATGGTGGCGCCAAGGAAGGATGACAGCGAGTCCGTATACTGGGACGCGTAGCTTTGCAGCTGCTTATCAAGGACGAAGCCATATTGGGAGCCGAGCGCTTTGCTCTTGCTGGTGGCCGTGTTATTGCCGACGCCGGAAGACGCATCATAAATCGCGCCGAACACATCAGTGTTGGCAGCCGCGAAAGCAGACCCCGCATAGGTATCCGAGAAGATCTGGCCGAGACGGGACGACAGCGCAAGGGCGTGGTCGTAGCAGGTCATGCCGGGGCCGTTATCCGGCTGTTTTTCAATCTGGCGGTGATAGGCCTTGTCGCGGACGCGGTTTGCGTCCGCCTTGTTGCTTTGCGCCTGCCACACATCGCAGGAACAGCCGGGCTTCGGCACACAGGCGGCGTAGGAGGCGGTCACGGAAAGCCCTGTCGCCATCATCACGAGAAGCGCGATGAAGAGAAGTTTTTGCGGGATCAGCCGTTTTACCAGATCAAATTTCATCACTACATCCCCGCCCTGAGAGCGCCAACGGTTTCATTCACGACGAAGGCCGGGACAGTCGGCCATGCGGGCATATTGCCGGCACCCGATAGAACGCCGGAGCCGGTAATATCCGCCAGCGCGTCGCTCAGGATCGTCGAGTTGGTGGTGTTGTTGATCTCGTGGAACATGTCCGCACCCATGCCAGGGCCGGCCTTGTTAAGGAGATCCGAGAAAGTCTGATAGGGTGTGCCTTGTTCAAGACCGCCGCCGGTCACGGGGCGGAAGTCGCCGACTGGATCCTGGACGCCAGGGTTCCAAAGTCGCTGGATGCGGGAACAGTCACCGGTTTTGGGATCGTCGGCAGTACCGCCAAGCACGTTTTCAGCAAGGTTCATGACGAAGTCGGTAATGCTCTGCACAACGGTGCGAATGGCGTCCTGTACCAGCTTGACTGCGTCAGCGAGCGCGCCCTTGATCGTGTTCCAGTAGCCCTGAATAGCGTTGACGACGGAAGGAATGATGCTGGGCAGCACGGTGCCAAGGGTATCAAGCACCGTCATGAGTGTGCCCATGGCAGAGTCGATGGCGCTTATGGCGGAGTTGATAGAGGTGACCAGCGTGCCGATTGCGGAAGTAATGCCGCTGACGAATGGCGCCATAAAGC
>JBBQWK010000237.1:0-3641 GCA_038210695.1 Alphaproteobacteria bacterium | reverse complement strand
TGGAGGCCGCGTCATAGTGCTTGATGCCCGCGGCAAAAAGCCCCGACAAAACGTATTTTGCGGGGTTTGCCTTGACGGCGTAAAGCACTTTACCGGGGAAATTGGTCACGAACCATCGCGCTGCGTTGTGCAGGGCGCCAGGGCGGAAACAGGTGACGGGGATAACAGGGCGGTTACGTCGAACCACCGCGTCGGGCGTGTCGTATTCTTCCATTTGCAACTCCAAAAGAGAACGTCGAGAAGAGAAAGTGACTTCGAGATGTCCCGCACACAGATGGTCCGCTGCAATGGCCTCATAATTTATGTTATAGGGCGATTCGGTTTATTGTAAAGTATTTTTGAAATTCAATTGCCTCTGCTGCCCAATTGGTGCAGCAGTGACGCCGATAAATCACACCTTCGGTATCATGTGACCGCGGGCTTAAGGCCGGCGCTGCAGCGGCGCGTTGCTGGCGGTTTTGGGGGCGCGGAAGCTGACCAGCACCGGCTCCTTCGCCACGATGTCGACGCTGTGTGACAGGTTCGCCTGTACATAGTCTGTTCGAGCCACTCCTAAAATCAGCACCTGCTGCAGCTTGGTGATCTCGGCCACATAGATGGCGTTGTCAGGGTCGGCGCGCAACTGCTTCAGCAGGCCCTCCCTTAAGCTTCCATAGGCGTGAACCATGGTGGCGGGGGTCACCTTGCCATCCAGCTCGAAGGCCTTGTCCTGCAGCAGCTTCATGGCGTCATACTGCTTTAGCTGGCTGAAGGTTACCTGCTCCGAATCCGAAAGCGGGCGGTTGGGGTCCGGCGCATCGGCCATTTTCTGGTCGTAAATCTGCAGATAGGTCATGGCGCGCTGGAATTCGGGGTCGGCATTATGCTTGCCGCGGTAGGGCATCTGGTCGCGGCGGCTCAAATCGCGGAATTCGAAGATATACTGCACACTTTTTTCTGTGTGGGCATAGCGCTGCACGGCCCATTGGTAAACTTCCGTCGCCTGCGCGTCGGTCATCTCCCGGAAGACGCCGACTCCATAGCCCTCGACCATGGTTTTGAAGCCGTCCAGCACGGGGCTTGAAACGTGGATGTTGTCCTTGGCATTGCCGCGGCGCCAGGCGCTGACGGTATCGATCAGGTCAAGGCCCGCGTTTTCCTGCCGGATCATATCACCGACCGCGGCAACGTCCGACATCGCCTCCCGTTGCGTCTGGAGGGCGACGTTGCGGTAAAAAATCTGTCTTTGGACGCTGTCCGGCACGTTCATGGAGGTATCCGGCGCGTTGTCATGGCCGGTATCAAGGCAGTGCCAGCTTTCATGCCGGTTGATGAAGGACAGGCGCTGCTGGTAGGTCAGGCCGGGGATCAGGTAGGGGTTGGCGTCCGCGCTCGGCACAATGACGCAAGCATAGGCTGTGCTGTTGCCACCTGTCAGCGGAAAGGCGGCGGGGCCTTGCGTGATCGTCGTGGGGCCAAAGCGGAAAGGGCTGGGGCTCGCCATGTGCTTGGTGATGCGCAGTAGGTAATCGCCGCTAACATGCACTTCCTGCTCCGCCAGCATCTTGCTGACGGCATTGAAGGGGTTGAAGCCAATGGCAAGGGCGGCATCAAAGCGGGCGGGGTCCAGCAACGCTACGGCATTGAGGCCTTTGTTGCCGGCGGCGTCCAGCTTCAGGGTGATGCTCCGGTCCAGACTGTCAAGCGTACGCGCGTAGCCGGTTTCCGCGCCGCGCGTGACGGGCGTGAAGTGCGCGCGGGCGTCTTCCATCAGCGCGATGGAAATGTTGACGCGGCGGGTGAGTTCCTTCGCGGCGGCGGGGTCGAGGTTCTGTACCGCGCCATCCTGCGGCAGCATTAGCACGGCGGCAGGGTTGTTGCCGGCAGGTGCCTTGTTCGGCGTCGTCTGCGCCATGGCGGGCATACCCGCCATCAGGCTGGTCGACAGCGCTGTTGTAAGAACAAGCTTGCGCCAGATGGCGCTCAGCGATTTTTGCTGTTTCATGTCGGTGCCCTGCTTTTGCCGGTGGCGGGGTTACTGGTATTCTTTGCGGCCATGCCCTTCACAAGGGGCTCGACCGCCGTCAAATCAATGCCACGGCGGTTATTGCGGTCAACATAATCGCAATCCTGCACATGGTAAATAAAACTTTGCTGCAATTTGGTCATTTGCGCCGCCAGCATGACATTGCCGGGCTGCGCTTCCAGCTGGCGGTGAAGCCCTTCCTGCAGTGCCCCATAGGCCTGCACCAGCGTGACGGGGGTGATTTTTCCGGCAAGGGCAACGGCCTTGTCCTCAAGCGCATCTACCGCATTCCACTGGCGAAGGTTCAGGAAGATCTGCTCTTCCGCCGGCGTCAGGGGGCCGGGGCCGGGGTCATTCGGGCGGTGGAAATAATAGCCCAGAAAATCAATCGCCTTGGCAATTTCGGGGTCAGATTTGGCGGCCTGCCCGAGGCGGAGTTGTTCGCCAAAATCCGCTTTTTCCAGCCGGATATCGGCGGCAAGGCTGGCGGCCGACATGCCAAACTGCACGGTGGTTTCGATGTAGAGCGTTTTGGCCTGATCATCGCCGAGCGCGCGGAAGGCGGGCAGGCCCATCGCTGCCACTTTTGCCTTGAAGCCTTGAATGACGGGTGATGAAAGGTGCTGGATATCGTCCGGATAGCCCTTCCGCCACGCAGAGATTTTGTCGGCCAGCTCCAGCCCGTAGCCATCCTGCCGGATCATGTCGCCGATGGCACCGATATCGGCGAGGGATTCTTTCCGGTAACCATTGGCGAAAATTTCCATGGCGACGGGGTCATTCACCTGATCCACAATTTTGGCCGCATTTACCGCTGCGACCTTGGCGGGGTCGATATGGCGCAGCGTAAAGACGGCATCAAGGCAGTGCCAGCCTTCATGGCGGTTGGTGAAGTTTATTTCTTCCAAAGGCGTCAGCCCCTTGATGCTGATGCCAAGCGCATGGGCGGAGGAGGGGATGATGACGCAAGCGTCCGCACCGGCGGGGTGAGTGTTCATCAGCGCATGTGGGTTCTGGGTAAAGCCCGGCGCACCAAAGCGGAAAACGTAAGGCGCATCCAGCTGCCGCGAAACATCGGCGACCAGGTCTTTCACTGGTTTTATATTCTGCCCGCGCAGCATCAACCCCACCGCCTGCGGCACTTGAAAGCCGAGCGCCATGCCAACGTCGAATTTCGCGGGGTCCAATATAATGACGCGGTCATGCAGGCTATGGTCGCCTTTGCGCAGGTAAGCGGTGAGGCGCGATTGCAGCGAGAGTAATTCCTGTGAATAACCATTTCCACCGGCACGCATCAGGGCAGGGTATTGCTTTTGCGCATCCCGCAGCAGCGTGGCGTTAATACGGTCGCGGCGCTTTTCCTCTTTCGGGGAAAAGATAAGTTCTTCATCGAGGGAGATAACTTCCTGTCCCGGCTTGGGTGGATCGGGATTCCCGCTGCCGTTATTCGTGTCGGCGGGTTTATCATCGTCAACGGTGGGCGGCTGAAGTTTATGATCGCCAGCGCAGCCTGCCGTGAAAAGCGACAGGGCCAGCGCGGTGCGCGGCGCAAAACGCTTCCACAGGCCGGTAAGGCCGCCGTTTCCGAATTTATCCGGTGATTTTGTTTTCTCCATGCTACTTCACCTTCATCACG
>JBBQWK010000236.1:0-3651 GCA_038210695.1 Alphaproteobacteria bacterium | reverse complement strand
TGCTGAAAGGCGCGAATGCGACGACGCAAAAACGCCTTGCGACCTATAACGATATTATCGTGCGCCTCGCGCGTCTTGAAAGCGCTGCGGCTTCCGATGCCGCGCCGCCGCAAGGCTCCGTCCAAAGTGTTATTGACGAAGCCAGCATCATACTGCCCCTCGGCGATGTCGTCGATTTCGCGCAGGAACGCACGCGCCTGTCGAAGCAGATTGAAAAAGTCGATGCCGACATCAAGAAAATCGACCAGAAGCTCGGCAACGAGGCTTTTGTCGCCAAGGCGCCGCCGGAAGTCGTGGAAGAACAGCGCGAAACTCGGGCGGAAGCGGAAGGCGTCAAAGCGAAACTGATGCAGGCGCTGAAGCAGATTGAGGCCGCCTAACATGAAGAGCAATGTGTTCCGCCGTCTGATGAACCTCTGGCCACCTTTTCTTGGCGCAGGCGTAAAGGTGAAGGAAATTTCCGAAAATTTCGACGATGTTAAAATCGAAAAGAAATTGAAGAAATGGAACAGTAATTACGTCGGCACACATTTCGGCGGCTCCATCTTTTCCATGACGGACCCGTTCTATTCTCTCATCCTCATGAAAAACCTTGGCCGCGAATATATCGTTTGGGACAAGGCGGCGGAAATACGCTTCAAGAAGCCCGGCAAGGGCAAGCTGACGGCGCATTTCAATATCTCGAAAGAACGCCTCAAGGAAATTCGCGACGACGCCGACAAGAACGTCAAGACTGAGCCGAAATTCACTGTGCTGGTCAAAGACGAGGCGGGGGATGTGGTGGCGGAAGTTGATAAAATTCTCTACGTCCGCCGCAAGGACAAAACGCCGAAGCCGCCCGCGCCTTAAAATTATTTCAGGAAGCCGCTTATGATCGAAGTCAAAGCCCCCGACAGCTACAGCGATATCGCGGCGAAAAAATCCGTATTCCTCGCCGGAAGCATCGAAATTGGAAAGGCGGAAGACTGGCAGCAGCGCATCGCCTCCGGCCTGCAGCATATGGATGTGCTGGTTTTGAACCCGCGCCGCGCGCATTGGGATGCCGGATGGGAACAGAGCATTGATAACCCGAAATTCCGCCAGCAGGTAGAGTGGGAACTTGACGCGCTTGATGCCGCCGGCCTTGTCATCATGTATTTCGCGCCCGAAACAAAATCACCCATCACGCTGCTGGAAATGGGCATCCATGCCGCTGCAAATCCTGAAAAAATGATTGTCTGCTGCCCAGACGGTTTCTGGCGCAAGGGGAATGTCGATATCGTCTGCAAGCGCTACAATGTGCGTCAGGTAGATAGCCTTGATGCGCTGGTTGCGGCAATTGTGCATTACGTGCAGGGAGAGAAAAAATGATCTGGCGTCTTGTCGGGATGGTTTTATCGTTTGGGCTTATCGGGTATTTGCTTTACGTGACGCTCGGCTCCAACTCCGCCGTCGACAAGTCGATCAATTCGAACGCGACGGTAGTCGAGCAGAAAAAAGCGCTCGAAAGCGCGGGCGTGAATACGGAAGATAAAAAGCAGCTGCGCGCCTATCTCGACCAGCAGGAAAAGCAGCTGGAAGAGTACAAACATCAGGCCGACGGCCTTGAAGGCGTGAAGAATTAAAGCTCGAAGCCACGCTTGGGCTTGTTTGGCGTCGGCGTTTCCGTTGTTTCCTGTGAAGGAACGGCGGGTTGCGGCGCAGCAGGCGTCTTGAATGCTGCCGTCGTAAACTTTGCCTGCAGCTTGAAATCATCCGGCAGGCTGCTGACGCGGCGAATTTTTTTGGAGCCATCGGCGGTGATCGTCGCGCTCGTGTGCGCGACTTCGATTTGCGCGCTGCCATCCGCAGAAATACGGGCGTTTTCACCCACGCTGCCAATTTTGGCCGAGCCATCCGCCGTAACGCGCGCATTGGGCCCGACGCGCTCGATGTTTGCGGAGCCGTCTGCTTTCACAACGCTGTCCGCGCCAATTTCCTGCGCCTTGAATGAACCGTCGCAAGTGATTTTTGCGCCCGCGCCGAGGTTGCCGCCGCGGAAGGAGCCGCCAGCCGTGACGGTCAGTCCCGTGCCGGTGTCGGAAACGGTGGTGCTGCCTTCGCTGGTGATGCTGACGGTATTGCCGGCAGCGCCTTCGAGATTGACGGAAGAGTCGGTGTTGATTTTAACGTTGTTGCCGGTTTTACCTTCAATCGTGATACCGCTGAGGCCGCCGATCTGGGCGGAGGAGCCGATGATGTCGCCGCCGGAAATAACGCGGCCGTTAATAATGGTGACGCCGGTGACGTTGCCTGAAATGCGTACGGAGCCGCCGGAAATGCTGAAGCTGTTCGTGCTACCGCCTTTGGCCGTCAAATACGCGCCGTCATCCACATTGCCGCGCACCAGCAGGCCGCCTTTGATGTCGACAATTGCACCGGCGCCAATGTTGCCGGTCAGCTCGACCGAGCCTTTGGAAGAGAATGTTTCGCCCGGCGCGATATCGCGGGTCATTTTCAGGATGTCGTCAGCCATGGTTCTAACCCTCGTTTTTAATTTTTTTGAGTTTGCCATATAGCTTGTCATAACGCAACAAAAAAGCTGGAGATTTATTTATGGTTAAGTATCTGAATTCGTTTGGTTTGAGGCTCATTTTAAATGTTGTCATATATACGCTAAAGGGTTAATATGCGGAGCATGAGCGAGAAAGACCCAATCCCCGAAAAAGATGCCGAAAATATCCCCCTGCGGCGCGGTGCGGGCATCCTTGTGCTGGCGCGCGATACCGGAAGGTTTCTGGCATTGAAGCGGTCTGACCATGTCGCCAATGGCCGCACATGGGCGCTTGCGGGCGGGCTGCTGGATCCCGGCGAAACGCCGCAGGAGGGGGCAGCGCGCGAATTCCGCGAGGAGACCGGATATAACGGCAAAGCGGTCGAGCTTATCCCGCTGGCGCAATATAACTCCCCTAATTTCACCTATAACAATTACATCGCCATCATCGAGCACGAGTTCAAGCCGCTTATCGATCACGAGAACGAGGCGTTTGCCTGGGTTGACAGCCTTGACCATTGGCCGACGCCGCTGCATTTCGGCATTCCCTACCTGATGGAAGATGCCGCCAGCATGGAGATTATTCGCAAGACGCAGGAAGAATGCCTGCACCCCGGCACGGCGGAAACCCGCGCCAAATCATCCTATCCGCCGACGCTGTACCACTTTGTGGCCGGTGATGGCGAAGTGGACGAGCTGGCACCGGACGTAAAGCGGGGTGAAATTCGCGCGACGGAAAATTTGCGTAAGACGCTGCCGCTACTTATCCGCCGCCGCTTCCGCGTTGCAACGGCGCAACTGCCCGGCAGCGATGATTTTGTCGTCATTGTGTCCGACCGCGAGGCGCTGCTGGAGAAGGGGCTTGATGGAAGCATTTTCCAGCTTTCCGGTGAAGAGTTTGAACCCCGCGTCAAAGACGGAAAGCCTTCCGCCACATGGTTCACAAAGGCAAAGCTGCCGGTCGAGGATCGCAATTTCTTTGACCATGTGAAGCAACTTGATTCCGCGATGTTCTATGGTCTGCATGTGCTGTTCGTTAGCGCACCGCTGACGGATGAAACACGCGCAGGTTTCAAGGCCGCCATGACCGCCCCGGATTTCCCCGCCAACCTGAAGGCCATGGTCAAAGACGGCACGCT
>JBBQWK010000235.1:0-3668 GCA_038210695.1 Alphaproteobacteria bacterium | reverse complement strand
CCGTGAGAGCGGAATATTCACCCAATGAATGCCCCGCGACGAATTTGCAAACGGCGGGGGTCAGCAGCGCGGGCTTTGCCTGCTGCAGAATGCGCGTAATGGCGACAGAAACGGCCATCAGCGCGGGCTGGGTATTTTCGGTGAGGTTCAATTCGGTATCCGGCCCTTCGAAAATCATTTTCGACAGGTTCTGCGACAGCGCGTCATCCACTTCCTGAAACGCCAGCTTCGCCACCGGAAAAGCCCCGGCCAGTTCTTTGCCCATGCCGACCGACTGGCTGCCCTGACCCGGGAATACGAATGCTTTCATGGTGACTGCCCTGCCTTGAATTTAAGTTGCATAAAGAGGTTTCTGATAAACCGCTTTCAGCGTGGGGGCAAGATTTAAGGGTGGAGATTACATAAGGCGAGGGGCGCTACTAATATAATTGATTACGTCTGCTTGAACTTCACAGTCCGCAGCGGCTTGAGGGCATTCGCCGAACCTTGCCGCATTTCCGCAACGACTTCGGCACCCGTCAGCAGGCCTTCTTTCCGTGCGATCTCGTCGAACATGGCTTTGATGCCTTTGTCGTCGAGCTTTTTGCCTTCGAGGTAAAAATCTTCCGTGCCGTCGGCGCGGTGCACGGCGGGGGCGCCGTAGCGGTGGGGGTTGCAGTTTTCGAAGTATTCCCAGCCGCCGTCTTTATGCTCGATCGCGGGCTTGCCGATGCGGTGTAATTTGCCGTGCTGGTACCAGCCGCGGTCGCCATTCTCGGTGATTACGGCGGGCTGGTCGCCGTCGCGGTGGGCTTCCTCCTTGTCGTCAAGGTAAGCGGTCGTGCCCATATTCACATAGGGCCCGCCGGCGGCGCGTCGTTTGAAATCATTGAAAAACGGCATCTGGCTCCCCCTTCCTAAAAATCGAATAAGCAATAATATATCATTATGGCAATAAAAACAACCCGAAAGTTGCGGATTGGTCGTTTTGCAGGGCAAAGCCGCATTTTTTCCCTAATCGCCCCCGAAAACCCTTGTGCAGGTATCGGGAATCCTTATATAACGACCGCTACGTAAACCCGCCGCTCCTGTACGACAAGGTTCGGCTCCGGTTTGTGCGGCTGGCAATCCCGAAAGGTTCGGGGATGAACAGCGGCAAGCCACCTATCAACCAAGGGAATCAAAATGGCTCTCTACGAAACCGTGTTTATCGCACGGCAGGACATTTCCGCGAAAGCTGCGGAAGACCTCGCCACTGCCTTCGCCAAGATCGTCAATGACAACGGCGGCGAAGTGAAAAAGACCGAAAGCTGGGGTCTTCGCAACCTCGCTTACAAAATCAAGAAAAACCGCAAAGGCCATTACACGCTGCTGCACATCGAAGCGCCCACCTCGGCGATCGTTGAAATGGAACGCATCATCAAGCTGAACGAAGACGTTCTGCGCCACATGACCGTCCGTATCGACAAACTGCCGGAAGGCCCCTCGGCCATCCTGAAATCGTCTGATGAAGGCGAAGAAGGCGGCTTCCGTGGCGGCGACCGCGAAGAACGCGGTGGTTTCCGTGGCGGTGGTGATCGTGGCGGTTTCCGCGGCGGTGAACGCAGCGGCGGCTTCAAGCGCGAATACAACAATGACCGTGCCGCTGCCCCCGCAGCCGCTACGACCGAAGAAGGAGCTGAATAACAATGGCTTTTGGTGAAAAAAAATCGTTCGGCGATCGCAAACCCGCTGGTGAAGGCCGTCCTGGCGCCGGTGGCGCTGCAGGTGGCGGACGCCGCCCGTTCTTCAAGCGTCGCAAGACCTGCCCCTTCTCGGGCAAGAACGCCCCCGCAATCGACTACAAAGATCCCCGCATGCTCGGCCGCTACATTTCCGAACGCGGCAAGATCGTCCCGTCACGCATTACCGCCGTGTCGCAAAAAGCGCAGCGTAAACTGGCCCGCGAAATCAAGCGCGCCCGTTTCCTTGCTCTTATGCCCTACGTCGCGAAGTAAGGAGTTAGACCACAATGCAAGTTATTTTGCTCGAACGCGTTGAAAGCCTTGGCCAGATGGGCGAAGTCGTCAACGTAAAATCCGGCTACGCACGCAACTTCCTGCTGCCGCGCCAGAAAGCTCTCCGCGCCACGAAAGACAACATCGCCTTCTTCGACACGCAGAAGAAAACGATGGAAGTCGACAACCTGAAGCGCAAAGGCGAGGCTGAAAAAGTCGGCCAGAAGATGGACGGCATCAAAGCCGCTATCATCCGCCAGGCTTCCGAAGCCGGCCAGCTGTACGGTTCCGTTTCCGCCCGCGACATCGCGGATGCGGTTGTGGAACAGGGCTTTAAAGTGGACCGTGCGCAAGTCCGCATGGAACGCGCCTACAAGCTGCTGGGCCTCTACCCCGTTAAAATCTCGCTGCACCCGGAAGTGACGGTCGAAGTGACCATCAACATCGCCCGTTCTGCTGAAGAAGCCGCAGCTTAAGCGCTTTTTCGACCAACCTTTTAAAACGGCCCGCTCCATAAAAGCGGGCCGTTTTTCTTTGCGCCATTTCCGCTTAAAATTCGTCCTGAAATTCGATAGAAAATAAGGCGGGAATCAATTCAAAAATTATCACCGTTCTGCTAATTTATAGCCATGACAGCAGAACCCGTAAAATTCTCCGACATCGCCAAATCGCGCGCCTCGACCGAGGTTGAATACCGCGTCATGCCGCATAACGAGGAAGTCGAGCAGGCCCTGCTCGGCGCGCTGCTCGTCAACAACAAGTCTCTCGAAAAAGTATCGGAATTCCTGCGCGCCGAACATTTCTACAACCCCGTCCACGGCCGCATCTATGGCGCCATCGCGACTTTTATCGAGCGCGGGCAGGACGCCAGCCCCATCACCCTGAAAAGCTTCTTCGAAAAAGACCAGGACTTGAGCCAGGTCGGCGGCGGGCAATATCTGGCTGATCTCGCGGCGCATATCATTTCCGTCGTCAACGTCGAGGACTACGGCCGCACCATTTACGAACTGCATATCCGCCGCGCCCTTGTGACCCTTGGCGAAGATACCGTCAATGGCGCGTACGACTTAAAAGTCGAAGAAACCGCGCAGCAGCAGATTGAAGTGGCGGAGCGCCGTTTGTTTGACCTTGCCACCGCCGGCGACTACAAGGGCGGCTTCGTCCATATCGCCAAATCGCTGACCAATGCCATTAACCACGCGCAGGCTGCCTACCAGCGCGAAGGCTCCATCACCGGTGTCACTACCGGCCTGCTTGATATGGACCAAAAACTCGGCGGCTTCCAGAAATCCGATTTGCTCATCCTCGCCGGCCGCCCCTCCATGGGTAAAACAGCGCTTGCCACCAACATGGCCTACCGCGCGGCGAAAGCACATTTTGAAAGCAACGGCAGGGAAGGCGCAGCTGTCGGCTTCTTCTCCCTCGAGATGTCGGCGGAACAGCTGGCGTCGCGTATTCTGGCGGACTGCGTTTCCATTTCGTCCGACCGCATCCGCCGTGGCGAAGTCAGCGATACCGACTTCCGCAAATTCGTCGCCGAGAGCCAGAAAATTTCGCAGATGCCGCTGTTCATTGATGACACGGCGGGCCTTACCATCGGCGCGCTGCGCACCCGCGCGCGCCGCCTCAAGCGCCAGCATAATATGGGTCTGCTGGTGATCGACTACCTGCAGCTCGTCAGCGGCTCCGGCC
>JBBQWK010000234.1:0-3669 GCA_038210695.1 Alphaproteobacteria bacterium | reverse complement strand
CCTTGTACGTATTACGGCGGAGCAGGGAGGGATGGGAGCTGTCGCGACTATCGATGATATTTCCAACCTCGTTTCTGCCCAGCGCAAGGCGGCTTGGGCAGACGTTGCCCGCCGCATCGCGCATGAGATCAAAAACCCCCTTACGCCCATCCAGCTGTCAGCCGAGCGCCTGAAGCGCAAATACCTGCCGCAGATTGGCGAGGACCCCGAGACTTTTGAAAAATGTATCGAAACCATTGTTCGGCAGGTGAACGAGATCGGGCATATGGTCAATGAATTCTCCGCCTACGCCCGCATGCCCGTGCCGGTGAAGCGCACGGAGAATATTGTCGAGGTCTGCAAGGACGCGCTGATTCTGCAGCGGCAGGCTCATCCGGACATCGGTTTCAGCTTTATCGCGGCCGATAATGGGCTGCAGGCGCATTTTGACCGGTCTCAACTGACGCAAGTCATCACCAATATTCTGCAAAATGCTATTGATTCAATCCACGAGCGGCAGCAGCAGAAGCCGGGAGATGGCCAGATCAAAATCATCCTCGAGCAAAAAGGACTTAACGTATTGTTATCTATAGATGATAACGGTATGGGCCTGCCCGAAAAGAACAAGGACCAGCTGATGGAGCCCTATGTCACGACCAAGAAAAAGGGCTCCGGTCTTGGCCTCGCCATCGTCAAAAAGATCATGGAAGACCATGATGGCAGCATCACCCTCGAGGACAACGTATCGCAAGATGTAAAATCAGGCGCGAAAGCAGTTATCGTTTTCCCCAAAGAGGTGTAAGTTGTAATCGCGCAACAGGTGATAATCATGCAACAGACCGAAAACTCCACATCCTTTCCCAACATCCTCATTGTCGACGATCAGGAAGATATCCGTTCCCTGATCGAAGGTATTTTGCAGGACGAAGGGTTCAAGACCCGCTCCGCCAAGGACTCGCAGACAGCGCAGAAGCTGATTGCGGAGAAGGAGCCGGATTTGCTCGTTCTCGACATCTGGTTGGAGAACAGCGAGATGGACGGGCTCGAATTGCTGAAGCGCCTTGTGAAGTCGCACCCGACTCTGCCCGTCATCATGATCAGCGGTCACGGCAATATTGAGACCGCCGTTAGCGCTATTCAAATCGGCGCTTATGACTTCATTGAAAAACCCTTCAAGGCCGACAAGCTGCTGGTTCTGGCGCGCCGCGCGCTTGAAGCCGCGCGCTTGCGCCGTGAAAACCAGGAACTGCGTTTGCAGGCGCTGGGTAACGTGTCGGAACTCACCGGCAATTCAACGCTTATCCAGCAAATCCGGCAGGGTATCGAGCGCGTTGCGCCGACCAACAGCCGCGTCCTTATCACCGGCCAGCCGGGCACAGGCAAAAGCGTTGCCGCCCGCATGATCCACCAGATGTCGCGCCGCGCCGATAAAAACTATGTCGCCCTCAATTGTGCCATTTTGTCGCCGGACCGTATCGAGCAGGAATTGTTCGGCACCGATGGTAACTTCGGCCGCAAGGAAGGCGTGCTGGAGCAGGCCAATGGCGGCACGCTGGTGCTGGACGAAGTGGCGGATATGCCGATCGAAACGCAGGCGAAAATTGTGCGCGTGCTGCAGGACATGAACTTCACCCGCATGGGCGGTACGGAGAAAATTGCGGTGGATGTGCGCATCATCGCCTCCACCAACCAGAACCTGCCGCAGCTGATGACAGTCAACCGCTTCCGCGAAGACCTGTATTACCGCCTTAACGTCGTGCCGATTGAAATTCCGGCACTGCAGGAACGTCTTGAAGATATCCCCATGCTGGCGCAGATGTTCATGGATATTGCTGCTAAAACTGCGCAGGCGCCCGTGCGCAAATTTGCAGCCGACGCCATGGCGCTGATGCAGGTCTATGACTGGCCCGGCAACGTGCGCCAGCTGCGCAACGTGATTGAATGGCTACTCATCATGGCACCCGGCAACGCGCAGGAGGCGATCACCGCCGACATGCTGCCGCCTGACCTGAAACAGCAGGCGGTCGAAATGATCCGCGGCCGCGACGGTGTCGAGCTGATGTCGAAGCCCCTGCGCGAGGCGCGGGAAATTTTCGAGCGTGAATACCTGCTTTCCCAAGTCAACCGCTTCGGCGGCAATATCTCTAAAACGGCCGGCTTCATCGGGATGGAGCGCTCGGCCCTCCATCGCAAGCTCAAGTCCCTTGGCATCCAGGCCAACGATAAAGAACGGGCTGAAGGCTAATCACCAACTAAACAGTGCTTAATACGGGGTTGATACCAATATGAAAGTCGTCATTTGCGGCGCGGGTCAGGTCGGATCGGCTATCGCCGCCTATCTGTCAGAAGAAGGAAACAACGTTTCCCTCATCGACCAGAACGCAGAACTGATTGCCGATGTGAACGAGAACCTTGATGTGACCGGCATCGTCGGCCATGCCTCCAGCCCAGACGTACTGGAACAGGCAGGAACCGCAGATGCGGAAATGCTCATCGCCGCCACCTATTCCGACGAAGTCAACATGGTCGCCTGTCAGGTGGCGCACTCGCTGTTCAAAGTGCCGATGAAAATCGCCCGCCTGCGCGACCCCAGCTACCTCGATCCCGTATGGGCGGGTTTGTACCACCGTGACCACATGCCGATTGACGTCGTTATTTCGCCTGAAGTCGAAGTTGCCCGTTCCATCGCCAACCGTATTCGCGTGCCCGGTGCTTTTAATATTATCCCAATGGCGGATGGCCTTGTGCAGCTGGTATCGGTTATCTGCCGCCATAGCTGCCCGCTGATCCACACGCCGCTGAAACACCTGACCTCGCTGTTTCCGGACCTCACCATTGAAATCGTCGCCATCATCCGCGGTGATGCCAAAATCATCCCCAGCAGCGAAGATGAAATGCTGCCGGGTGATGAAGCATATTTTGTTGTGTCGACCGAACACCTCAGCCGCGCCATGGCTGCTTTTGGTTATGCCGAACAGGCAACGCGCCGCGTGCTGATCGTCGGTGCTGGCAAAGTCGGCGCGCTGCTGGCGGCCGATATCCGCGACACGATGCCCGATGTGACCGTCCGTTTGATTGAAGCGGATATGGACAAGGCGCAACGCGCTGCACAGAAGCTGGCCGGCATCACCATCGTTCAGGGCGATGGCCTGTCCAAAGAAATTCTCGATGAAGCCAACGTCGGCAAGACCGAGGCTGTCATTGCCGTCATGAACCATGACGAGAGTAATATTCTAGCTGCATTGCTGGCCAAGCAGCACGGCTGCGAGCGGGCGATTACGCTGATCAACAATCCGTCCTTCACGCCGCTGGTCACCAGCATGGGCGTTGACGCCATTGTGAACCCGCGCGCGATTACGGTTTCGACCATTCTGCAGCACGTTCGCCGCGGCCGCATCAAGGCAGCGCACAGCCTGCGCGATGGCTTTGCCGAAATTTTGGAAGTCGAAGCGCTTGATACTTCCGCCATCGTCAATACGCCCATCCGCGAGATCAAACGTCCGAAGGACATGATCTTCGGCCTGATCGTCCGCGGCAAAACCATCATGACGCCGAAGCCCGATATGGTCATCAAGCCGGATGACCGCGTTATTATTCTGGCCGCGCATGATCAGGTAAAACGCGTCGAGCAGATGTTCGCCGTTCGGCCGGAGTACTTCTAATGCCGCGCTTTGCCTATGTGAATGGCCG
>JBBQWK010000233.1:0-3683 GCA_038210695.1 Alphaproteobacteria bacterium | reverse complement strand
CTGTTTCGCAACGATCACCTGCTGCGGGTCAAGGCCGCCCGTGCTCTGCTGTAGGTAGGAGTTGTAAACCACCTGGCAAAGAAGCGTTTTGGACACGGCAGACACAAGCGAGGTCGCGTTATTGGGCGAGAAAGGCGCGATCAGCGACTTGTCAGCCGTGACGCCGCCGACATAGGCAACCCAGCCCTGGCTGCCGAAGTTGGAGCCCCATTCGGCGAGCTTCATGACCATGTACTGGCCGGAGCTGAAACCTTGGGTGCCGAGCGGAATCATGATGCCGAGCGCGAAGACAACGCGGATCGGTGTCCAGACCATGTTATGGCGGCCGCCGCCGAACACGCCGGTCTTGGCGGTATCGACGATAATCGACATGATCATCCAGAAAATGATGGCACCGGCGATGAGCAGCACGCCGGAGTTATAAACGCCCATCAGGTTGGCAAGCGCGTTCTGCAGCGCGCCACCGTTACCGGGGGAGCCGGTCGCAGCCTGACGGAGAATTTTGTCGAGGACCATCAGCGCATAGTCGCTGGAGATACCGTTACCGTTCACGCGGCTGTCAAACAGGGAACCCGGCGCCGTAATAGCCGTCACGGCTGCCATGTCGGTCGCGCCAGAGGTCGGGGTTGCCGAACTGCAGGTGCCGCCGCCCGCGGTATACGGGTCGCAAGGGTGTGAGAAAATCTGTGCCTGCGCCACATCGCCAAGGCCGAAGCAGACGCGGGCGAGGAAGGTGCCGATAGCGGCCGTCATCGTGACCATCATCATGACAACGGAGCCGAAAATGCCCCATTGATACGTGGTGGCGCGCGTGGCGCGAAGGGTAAACCAGGCTTCGCCAAACAGCTCGCTAACCCGCGTATCGGGAACGCCTTGCGCGCCGTAATAAACCGCGGGGTGATTATTGGGGATAAGGTTCGCTTGTGCGAACATCATGGCAAGGGTGCGCATGAAAACAGGGTAAATATGCGCAAACCCTTTGAAACACAATCTAAACTGGGGCATCAGCATGAAACCTGCCACTGATGTACCCTTAACGCGATTGGAATCGTTATTGTCGCTCATGGCTTTACCCCGACCAAAAACAGAAAATTCAACCCTCTCAGGCTTATTCTCTCATCATAGCCCTTTTTCTTAACACCGTCAAATTTAGGGGCATTTATGAAAAATTTTAACAATCGGGTATTTCGGAAACGAAATCAAATAAACGGCTGAAAAAAAAGGCATAACACAAAATTACCAGCGCAAGCCGCTCATCAGATAGGTCGGGCGATAGGGGAACTGTTTCAAAAATTCCTCCCCGCGACTCTTCGACTCATTCGCATCCGCCCCCTCGAAGAAGGCCTCGCGGTGAATGCCAGCCGTCAAAAGCACGGAGTCGATGCCCGATCCTGTCGCCCCAGCGATATCCGTCTGCATGCCGTCGCCGATGCCGAGCACCTTGCGCGTGCCCATGGCTTCGAAACACAGCCGGTAAACCGATTTATATGGCTTGCCGAACCACGACACCTGCCCGTCCAGCTTCTCATATATATCGGCGAAGGCGCCTGGGCAGAGCACCAGTTGCTCGCCCACATGCACAATACGGTCAGGATTGGCGCAAAGCAGCGGAATGCCTTTTGCCGCGCCCGCTTCCAGCAGGCTCTGGTATTTATCTACCGTATCCCCGAAATGCTCGACCCCCGTCGCCAGAATGAAATCGGCCGATTCCACATCGTCGACAATATTGATGTCGAGGTCTTCATAAAGCCCGCAGTCGCTGGCGCGATTGCCGAGGTGGTAGCAATTGCGCCCCCACTCTGCCAGATACCGCTCCTGCAGCGCCATCCACGCAGCCTCGCCGGAGGTGACGATACCGCCGTACATATCGGGCGTAACGCCCATGTTCTCGAGAAAGGTCACGACTTTGTGCGCGCGGCGCGGCGCGTTGGAGAGAAACCAGACCTTGCGCTTGGCGCGCTTCATGGCTTTCAGCGTCGCAATCGTTTCAGGGAAGGGCTGCAACCCGTCATGCACACAGCCCCAGAGGTCTAAAATCATGCCGTCGTAAAAGCCGGCAATTTCGCCAAGGCCTTCGAGCTCGGTTGCGATGCCACCTTCCCTCACGGCGTCACCGCGAAGGCCAGGGACGCATGCAGCGGCTTGCCGAACAGGTAGCCCTGCCCGTAATCAATCTCGAGGTCGAGCAATTCGATCAACTGCGGCTCTCCTTCAATTTTTTCGACAATCATATCGACGCCCCTTGCGTCCAGCTCCGTCTTCAGGCGCTTCAGGCGGCGGAGACCTCCGGTTTCATGAAGTTCGCGCAACACCTGCGCCGCATCGACCTTGATAAAGCGGATATGCCGCACTTCCAGATGCGCGTAGTCGAAGGACAGCGACTTCACCTGATCCATGGAGAAGCGGCAGCCGAGGCGGGAGAGGCCCTCCAGCACGGGCAATACATCGGCGCTCATGGCGGCAAGGTCGCGCTGACCCAGCTCGAACACCAGCCGCGGCGCAAGGCTGCGGTTCTGGGCGATAAACTCCACAAGGTCGCTCATGAATTTAGGGTCGTTCAGGGTGACACTGGTAATATTGCAGAAAAACGCCGCGCCCATGCCATCGTCGGAGGTATCGCGGATCAGCTGCAGCCCGCGCAGGAGCAAAAGATTATCAATGGAAACCACAAGGTCCTTGCGGGTGGCGACTTCAATATATCGCTCCGCCGGCAGGTAGACTTCCGGCTTGATGCGGATGCGGGAGAACAGCTCGAAAAAACGCACCTTGCGCTGCGGCAGCGCGACGATGGGCTGCAGGAACAAATCAATCCTGTCCTGCTGCACGGCGGTCTGCACGATTTGCAGCACTTGCTTGTCGGTCAGGTTGCGGCCGACGTTTTCTGGCGCAACACCGGGGACGACAGTAATTGCCGACAGGTCCATTTCCGCCTGCCGCAGGTCGGGGCCCGGCTTTTCCTCGACGCGGTCATCGATGCGCGCCAGCTGGTCGGCGAGCGCTTTCAGCATACGCTGCTCCACGGCCGCCGCCGTGCCGGGCGCGCCGCCGGGCATGGCGCCATAGCTGCGCGCAAGCGTGCCGGCATCGCCAAGGTTCTTCTTCAAAACAATCATGTCGTTGCGGTTGCGGGCGACTTCACGCACAAGGCGTTCATAGTCCTGCGCCATCTGACCTATTTGGGAGGTCATCTGCCGCTCCCAGCCACGGCGGGAGGAAATTTCGAACATCAAGGCAATGGCAAGCCCCAGCAGCGCAGCAAACAGAAACGCAATGCGCGCCGAAACCACGCTGCCGATGAAAATCAGAAACGTCGCAACGCCCAGCGCCAGCACAATATTGCGCAAGGTGAGCAGCTGGCCGATGCGCAGCGACACGGGCGGCACCGGCCGCGCGGTAAAGCCGAGGTCGATGACATTGTCGTTTTTGTTTTTGGGATCGCTGGCGGTCATGATTCTGTTATTTTCCTGATGCCGCACACAATATAAGCTTTGGGCAATGGCCGACAAGGAAATTTATTCAATGTTTTCAGGATTTTGATTTTTTATTATAGATAATGTATACTGCAGGTATGTCAGGTGATTTCAACAATGCGGCATCCCTTCTCAAGCGCGAGACGGAGGAGCTGACCGAACTTCTCCGCAGGGAAAGCCCGAATCTCAATGCCGTATTGCGCCTGATTGACG
>JBBQWK010000232.1:0-3695 GCA_038210695.1 Alphaproteobacteria bacterium | reverse complement strand
TCTTGCGCAAAGCGCCGGTCGATAAAGACGCTGTCGCGCTGGCGGTTGAACGCCTGAAACCCTGGCGCAAAAAATTCGGCCTGCCCGCACCGCAAATACCCGCCAGCTGGTTTGCCGATTTTGACGCGCAGCTGGAAGCGGTGATTGCAGAGCACCCCGCCGCCGCCAGCTTTACCTTCGGCTGCCTGACCGACCATGAAATAGAGCGGCTGCATGCTGCAAATATCTATGTTATCGGCACCGCCACCACGCTGGATGAAGCGCGGGAATGGCAGCAGGTGGATGCCGATGCCATTTGCCTGCAGGGAGGTGAGGCCGGTGGTCACCGTGGCAGTTTCACCATCGAGGCGCAAATTGACACCGTGCCAATCGCGCGGCTGCTGGCGGAAGCGCGTGATACCATTGCACTGCCATTGATTGCGGCGGGCGGCATCATGGATGGAAACGGTATTGCCGAGGCGTTAGACGCCGGCGCGGCTGCCGTGCAGCTGGGTACTGCCTTCCTGCTCTGCCCTGAAAGCATGGCGTCTGCGCCATGGCGTCAGTCCGTGGAAGATGCGCGCGGCGACGCGACACGGCTGACCCGTGCTTTCTCCGGCCGATATGCACGCGGCATTCAAAATGAATTCATGCGCGATCTGGCCGATATTGAAAGCGCATTGCCCGATTACCCTGTGCAGAACGTGCTGACCGGCGACCTCCGCGCTGCCTGCGCCAAAGCCGGCAGAAGTGATTGCCTGTCGCTATGGGCGGGAACGGGTTTTGAAAAAATCCGCGAAATGCCCGCCGCCGAACTTGTTAAAACGCTGTGGCGTGAAGCCCGCGCTTAGGCGTTTTTCTTGCGGCGGAACGGGTAGAAGAATTGCTTCATATAACCCTGCGGCACGGGATGGCCGCCGATGCCATAGCCTTCCGGCCATTTGTTTTCCGGCAGGTAATAAGTACCGAACAGTTTATCGAGCAGCGGGAAGTGAATGGCGAAGTTAACGTCAATCGCCTCTTTCTCGATCCCGTGATGCCAGTGGTGGTAGCGCGGCGTGACCATGAACTTTGACAAAAACCGCGACGACCAACGCACATTCGCGTGAATATAGGTCGAGTAAATATAAACGACGAGGATATAGGCCTGCACGACCGTCTGCGAATAGCCGAGCGTCATCATGGGAATGACGGTCACACCGCGCAGGATGAGGATTTCAATAAAATGCATCCGCGCCCCCGCCATCCAGTCCAGCGTCTTGGCGGAATGGTGCACGGCGTGAAAATTCCACAAGGCTGGTACGCGGTGGAAAGAACGATGCACCCAGTACTGCACAAAATCCGTCAGCAGCATGATTTCAATGAACTGCAGAATAAAAGGCTGCGAAGCCACCGCCGCGCGGAAGCTTGCCTGCCACGATGTATGCTCGACAATTTGCTGCGACGGCAGCAGGGACAGGAAGGCCAAGACCTGCACCATCAGGCTGCTGATGAAATAATAGAATAAGTCTTCACGCCATTCGTTGCGGAACAGCGGCTGCTCCCCGCGCTGCGGAAAATTACGCTCGATCGGCACAAATAGAATGCCCGTCAGCAGCACGTTAAGAATGAACCAGTCGAGACCGAAGAAAACGCGGCTGCCGGAAAATTGCGGCAGATAGGGCTGCAGGCTGCCGATGAAGCTGCTGGCGACCACCACGAATATCGCGGCAAACCCGAGTGCGCGCGTGGTGCGGAGCGCAAGACTGAGAAACGCAAGGCAGAAGGACAGCAGTAGCAACCCGTGAACAAGCAACACGACAGGAACGCTGGCATAGGCGCCGCGCAGCTGTGGCGTCGTCGAGACGTCGGGGAAAACCATGCAGACCGTGGCGGCGAGCGCAGCGACGCCAAGGATAAGGGCGAGAACACCGCTAATCCAGCCGGTGCCAAAACGGCGTTGATCCGCCGGCGCTTCCAGTTCATTGCGAAGATGTTGACGAATTTTTGAAATCATTGCCAGCTGCCCCTGTTGCCGATGCAGCTTACAGTCTAGCGCGGGTGGCTAGCCAGTGACAACTGCGGAAAAATTACTGCTTTGCAGCCTATGATTTATGGGCGCGATGCAGCGTCGCCTTTTTCGGCAAATAATGTTCGCCATTTGAACTGGTAATAACCCAGTCGATGGCATCGCCATGCCGCGTCATGGTGACTGTGCCATGGCCGTCGCTGTCGGGATAGGCAGTATGGAAGGTGATTGTTGCCACATTGCCTTGGACTGTACCATCAAGAGTGGGCGTTTCAGCCGCCAGCCCGTCATCTGCCTTGAGCCCGCCCTGCCCTATGGCGGCATGGGTGCCGGTAATCTTGTCGCCCTGCTGGTTCAGTGTGAGTTCTAAGCTTTCCTGCCCCTGTTCCCACAGCCAGCCGCCAGAAAAATCCTCCTGCCCTGCGGCGCGCGCGGCACCGGAGAACAGGAGGATAAAAGCGAAAACAGCAAAAACGCTCGCGCGCATTACTGCATATACCAGCCGTGGCTTACCACAAGTGACTGGCCGGTAAGCGCGTTGGTTTCAAAGCCTGCGAAGAACAACGCGACATTGGCGACGTCTTCAACCGTTGTGAATTCACCATCGACGGTTTCTTTCAGCATGACGTCTTTAATGACTTGAGCTTCGGTGATGCCGAGGGCTTTGGCCTGTTCCGGAATTTGCTTGTCGACAAGCGGCGTGCGCACGAAACCGGGGCAGATAACGTTGCAGCGCACGTTATGTTCCGCGCCTTCCTTGGCGACGACTTTGGCAAGGCCTTCAAGCGCATGTTTTGCCGCGACATAAGGGGCTTTAAGTTTGGATGCTTCTTTGGAGTGGACGGAGCCCATGTAAATTATGCTGCCGCCGGTGCCCTGCTTGTACATGTATTTCAGGCACGCCTTGGTGGTGAGGAAAGCACCATCCACATGCACTGCCATCAGCAGCTTCCATTTGGCAAAATCAAATTGGTCGACAGGCGCGACGATCTGGATGCCGGCGTTCGAAACCAGAATATCGATCTTGCCGAAGAAGGCGGCGGCTTTATCGATACCGTCATTGACCTGCTGCTCGTTCGATACGTCCATGGCGACGCCGATAACGTTTTTGCCGGTGGGGTCCATTTCCTTGGCTGCTGCATCTGCGGCATCCTGCCTCAGGTCGGCGATAACGATTTTTGCGCCTTCCTTCAGGTAAAGTTTGGCGATTTCATTGCCGATGCCGCTGGCGGCGCCGGTCACAACGGCGACTTTATCTTTCAAACGCATTTTATTTTCTCCTGATAAGTGTTGGTTATTTTGCAAGGTAATCATGGGCGACTTTGCCAAGGCCGAGGGTCAGGTCTGCCTTGAAGTGAAGGGCAGAGACAATCTCGAGCACGGGCAGGTCAGAAATGGGGGCGAGAGCATGGGGTGACAGTTCGAGCGCGGCGGGGCCGGTCCAGGCTTCTTTTACCTGAACATCTTCAAGATAGAATTCAACCAGCTCGCAAATCCGTGTGGTGCCATCAACATGCGGGATGATTTTCAGCAGGTAGTTCGGCAGCAGCAAACCGTCCTGCACCGTCTTTACATCAACGGCTTTATGCTTGTAGCCCATTGTTCCGGTTGCAATACGCACGTGACCGTAGTTAAGCGTTCCGCCGAGCGTATCATCATCTGCTTTCAACGTCGGCTGCGCCAGCACCTTGGGAAAGCCCCAGATTTC
>JBBQWK010000231.1:0-3697 GCA_038210695.1 Alphaproteobacteria bacterium | reverse complement strand
GCAGAACGCCTTTGGCGGCAAGGTCTTCTGCCAGTCCCGCTTTGGCGAGGGTGATAAGCCCTGTATCTCCGTTATCTTCTGTGCGGCCGACACGCAGAACCGGCAGCGTGATGCCGGTGGCGAACTGGTTGTTTAATTTGGTGACAAAGCGGGGCTGCAGTGTTTGCGCCAGTTGCTGCAGGGCAACGAGAGATTCTTCATCCCCCAATTGCCTTGCGAGCGAGAATGCTTCTGCCTTGCCCGCATAAATATCCGCGCCATTGCTGGCGAGCGTGGTGTACACTTCCGTTTTGCCCAGCATGACGGCGAGGGTCAATGGCCGGTCGCGCTGTGCTTTGGGTGAAAAGCCAAGGCTCATCATAAACGGTACAATCGTGCGGGCGTCATTGGACAGGATGACAAGCTTCAGCAGCAGCGCATCGTCTTCACCGCGGTCCCGCGCCTTCATTTTTTCGTACCAGGCGGAGCTGTTGTCGCGCTTGCCATCAAATAAATAAGTCAGCATGCGCGTTTCACGCCATTTGGTGGCTTCGGGGTAGGCATTTTCCAGGGCTTGGCGCGATTTGTCCTGCAGTGAAGCGCCTTCCGCCAAGCCCATCAGCAATGGCAGTTGCGAGGCAGGGCCGAAATAATCGATAACGGCACTTGTATCTTCCCGCACCATTTCGCGTACGGCTGCAGCTTTATTTGTGGAAAGATTCGCGCCGGCGTTATGCAGCAGCTGCAGCATGTGGAGACGCAGGCCTGAATCTTCCAGCCGCAGGGCTTCATGCAGGCTGTGGCGGCTTTCGTCATCATCGCTGCGGGCATTCGGATCGGCGCCTTGGTCCAGCATGAATTCAACAAGCCCGCTATCGCCGCGCGCAACCGCCAGCGACAGCACGGCGCCATTCATAAATTCCTTATCGCAGCCAAGCTCGACTGCGGGTTTCACGAAATCGATATTGCCGGTGGCCATGATAAAGCCGGGTGCCATGCGGCGCACATCATCCGGCGCGGTTTCGGCGAGGTAGCGGAACAGCCCCGTCGCGCCGCCCTGTAATGCCAGCACGAATTGCGACATGACGCCGCCCTGCGGCACGAGCGCGATATCGATGGTGGAGGCAAAAGCCTTTTGCGTGTCTTCATCGCGGTCGGGCGTATTGAACAAATCTTTCAGGAAGTAACCGGCGATATCCCGTGCGTCTTCCTGCATGGCAATGTAAAGCGCCTGCTGGCTGCCCTGCCGCCAGTTGACGCCATCGACCTCGCATAAAATTTGTACGGCTCTCAGGTCACCGGCCTCGATGGCTTTTTGCAGCCGCGGGTCTGTGGTGAAATCTGCCAGCATTGCGTCAGGCTTTCGGCGGCGTGAGGGTGATTTTGGGGCGGCGGGCAAGGCGCAGCTGCGCGATGTCGCGGGTGATTTTAACCTGATCAAGCTGGGGTTTATAACGCTCCGGCACGGCTTCCAGCGCGGTGAAGGCGGCTTCCGGCTGGCTATGCCACAGCTGCGGCGCAAAGGCGGCCGACAGCTGCTGGCGGTGGCCGAGCAGGGAGATCACCGACTGGCTGAACTTATCTTCCCGCGTCAGGTCGGCCGCATCCAGCTTTTCACCGGAGAAAAATTCAACCGCTACATCAAACTTGCCCGCGCGGACGGCAAGCTGCAGGCCTGTCATGCCGTTGGCATCCACCGCTTCTTTAAATTTCTGCACCGTCAGGCCGCTGGCGAAGTGTGCGTTATAAAGCGCGGCAATACCGTCATTGCTGGCTGTGATTGCAGCGAGGCTGTTTTGGGTATCCTCCGCCCGGCCTTCGTCCAGCAGAGACACAAGGTCTTCGCCGGGTTTCAGTAACCGGCGTTCCACCGCGGCGGCATCGCCGTTCGCGGCCATGAAAATGGCGGCACGGGCGCGCTCTTCCAGCGTCATGCCGGCATCAACGAGGCGCTCCAGCAATGCATAGGCGCGGGGGCGGTCTTCATCAATAAACGCCCAGAGGTCTTTGAAATTTGTGCCCTTGGCGGTAAAGCCGCGGTCGAGCAGCAAATTCGCCGTGTCCCAGTCATCGGTGCGGCGGATGGCCCAGGCGAGCAGCGGAATGCCGGTGGTAACGTCCGATGTATCCATGCCGCTATCCAGCAGCAGTGTCACCTGATCAAGGCTCAAGGTATCAATCGCAAAGGCAAGGGCGTGGTTTTTTTCCGAAGGCGTTGCCGTGCTCATGCGGGCAATCCAGGCGTCGCGGGGGGATGGTTTTGTGCCGTCAGTTTCCGGGCCGCTCATGGGCGGGGGCCGTTGGCGGCGGGCGGGGGCGGCGGGGCTTTGCGCGCCTTGGCGGCTTTTTCATCCGCCATCCAGCTTTCAAGAATTTTAATGCACTGCAGCTGGCCTGTCTTCTTCGCCCAGCGCAGCGCAAGCCCGCCATCCGGCGATACTTTCGCGCCCTTTTGCAGCAGCAGCGTCAGCACGCGCGCATGGCCGAAGGCGGCGGCAACATCCAGCATCACGCCGTGGCGGGCGTGAATATCGGCGCCTGCGGCAATCAATACATCGGCGGCGTTACGGTGGCCGTTGCGGCAGGCCCAGTAGAGGGCGGCGTTATCATCCTTCGTCGCATCCGCGCCGGCTTTCACCAGCATGCGGAGAACGAATTCATTGCCGTTGGCGGCGGCGGTGCGCAGGGGCTCACCATTGCGGGCATTTACATTTGCGCCGCTGGCAATCATCAGCTCCATCATGCGGGTGTTGCGGGTGGCAGCGGCAATAATAATGGCTTCGTCCTGCCTGGCGTGAATATCTGCGCCTTGCTGCAACAGGTAGGTCACAACATCGCGCTGGCCTTCGCGCACGGCGATCTGTAGGGCAATGCCTTTGCCTTCATTCGCGTCGACGCCGTTTTTCAGCAATACGCGCAGCACGTTCATATGGGCGAATTGCGCCGCCATCTTCAGCGCTTCGTTATCCATTGCGCGGGGATTGGCACCGGAGGCGATGAGGAAGGAGGCGCGGATATCGCGGCCGGTGCGGGCGCAGTTGACGAGCGCCTTATCAAGCCGCGTCTGGCGGAACTGGTTGGTGATGCGGCGCAGGCTGTTGAACGCCTTGCGCACAAAGCCCGTTATGCCGCGCTTGCCGTTGTTGCTGTCATCTGCAGGGCGGGCCATGCTCAAACCTTGTCGAATCTGAATGCGGTGAAGATGCTAAATACTATACATAATGACACAAACGGTCAAACCCCAAATGTATCAGCAAGTACCTGTATTTATTAGCAGTTATTTCAGCTGCCAGCGCTTCTTGCCCTCGCGGAGGGCGGCGGTATCGCGCTGGACTTTTAAGGTTGTCAGCAGCTCGTGGTGGGTTTCGGCAAATTTTTGCTGCACCTCGGCGGGCAGCTTGGCGTGAAGCGATTTATATTCGTCCTCCCGCAGGTACCAGAGGCGTGCATCCAGCAAACCATCTACCTGCCCCTTTCGCGCCAGCATATCAATCGCGGCGCGGCCGAAGGCGTCTTTCAACAGCAGTTCGCCAGCATTAAGAACGGGAGTTGCGGCTTTCAGCACATCAACCGCTTTGTCGCCTTCACCCACGGCGACCGCCAACTGCAGGCCGGTGCGGCCTGTCACGGCATCTACCTTACGCAACGCCGCGACATTAAACGTATCCCCAAACCCAGCTTTGAACTGTTACCAATCCGCCGTATAGCGGCGCATTTC
>JBBQWK010000230.1:0-3715 GCA_038210695.1 Alphaproteobacteria bacterium | reverse complement strand
CGCCTCCGCCACCCCAGCGAAGCAGTGCAAGTAACAGGACAAGATCTAAATAAAAAAAAGCCCGCTATGCAGCGCGCATATATTGTACCTGAAGGCTTACTTCTTCGCCCCGAACAGCAAACTCTGCTGCATGGTTTTCTTGAAATCACCTTTGTTGGCGGCGAGTTTCTGCAGCGCTTTGTCGGCAGGGGTGACGCCGGCGGCGATTTCTTTTTCGAGGGTCAGCAGCATTTTCACGGCATCGGGCTCGATGCGGGAGAGGCCTTCTTTTGACAACTGGATGAGGTCGAGCGCCACTTCCTGTGCGGTCTTGCCGTGGATGGGGGTGTTGATGCCGCTGACGGCGACGCCGGCACGCAGTTGTTCGCGGTCGTCATTCGTCCAAGCGGCGACATAGTCTTGCGCAGCTTTGAATGATTTTTCGTCATAGAACAGACCAGTCCAGAATGCGCCGAGCGCCATCCAGCTTTCAGGGTTGGGGCCGAGGTCGGCAGCGCGGAATTCCAGCAATTGGTTCGGCTTCAGCAGCATCTCCGGTTTAATGCCTGTCGTGTGGTCGAGCAGGTCGTTGCTGGTCAGGTACTGCTGGTCTTTCGGCAGATGCGCCAGTTCCGGCAGCGGTTTGCCGATCATGTCAATAAAAGCGTTCGGCGCGACGGCAAGGTATTCGTCATTCCGCACAACAAAGCTCATCGGCACATGCAAAACATGCTTCGCCCAGTCGGTGAGGGTGAAGCTTTCGTCATAGATATTCTTCGGCACATTATAAAGCGGAGAGTCGAGCGCCAGCAGGTTCTGCCGCCGCCATGTCTGGAAGCCGCTGTCCTCGCCGACGGCGAAGGGCGAATTGGCGAACATCGCAGCCGCCAAGGGTTGCAGCTGCAGGCCCAGCTTGAAGGCGGCGAAGCTATCCACCATGGTTTTGCCATCCAGCGTCATCTGCACGGAGGAGCTCTGGCCCCAAGCCGCGTAGCCGTTTTCTGCATCGAAAACGGGCTTTAGCGCGGCAAACCGCGTCCGTTCGGAAATATAGGGAATTTCATCAATCGCCACATGCGGGTGAAAACCGAAGGGCAGCACATCGACGCCGATTTTTTTGGAGACGAAGCCGAGGTCCGCCACATAGTTGCCGACGTCTTTCGCCAGCTGGGCGAGGGAGGTGCGGGGGGCAGACGAGAATTCGATCTGCCCGCCGGGCTCCAGCGTCACGCTGCCGCTTTCGCCGGTGAGGGAGGTGACTTTGCCGTTTTCGATGCTGCCGGTTTTCCAGCCGCGCTTTTTGGAGAGCGTGTTGAAAATCGCGGTGATGCTTTTCTTGCCGCCGAATTTAATCGGCTTCAGGTTTTTCGATTTCACGAAGGGCATTTCAACTTCGATGCCCATCTTGCGGGTCTCGGGCTTTTTGCCGTCGCCGGTGAAAATGGCCACGGTTTTTTCAACGATGCCGTCAAGGGAAAGGATATCGGACGCGCCGGTTTGCTGTACAGACATAGGGTAACTCCAAGGGAAAAGTAATGAAAATTGCGCTCCACAAAGGGGCGCAGGATGATCAGGAATTTTCGGAGTTTTGCCCGTCTAAAACGAGGAAGGCCCCATCCGCTGTCAGCGGATAAGTCGTCGCGCGCGCGGGCCGCGGGGCGGCTCGCCGGAGTAGTTGAAGAGGTGAATATGGCCTAAGTGGTTATTCATATTTTCAGCAATAACTTGATTCGGCTTTTGACTGTTAGGTTTTTTTTATGGTTTCGGCGCAATGTTGGCGCCCTCGGGGCTCACCTTGCGAAAATGCACCTCGCGCACGTTCTTCAGGCTGGCCTCGCCGCAGAGCAAAATGTGGCTGGCTTCCACATCAATGCGGATCTGCTGGATGCCGCCCACGTGGTCCTGCTGGCCGGGTTCTTTTTTGCCGGGCGGGTAGGGGTAGACGACCTTGAAGTCTTCCGTGCCTTCCGCAAAGGCGCCGCTTTTCGTCGCCCAGAAGGGAATGACGGAGCAGTTGCCGGAGCCACAGGCGACGTCTTCATTCACATCGATGCCGGGCAGGAAGACGCGGTTGATGACGTCAAAGCCTTCAATATTCGACTTCGCCGTGCCCATCAGGCCTTCGTGGATGTATTTGCCGTTAATCGCCATGTCTTTCAGCTTGGGGAAGTCGGGGTCAAGGTTCAGCAGCACTTCCGGGTCCTTGAAGGCAACGACGAGGTCGCGGATGCGCGGCGCGAAGTACACCGGCATCTGGAGCGCGTCCTGCGGCACGCGCAGGCCTTCGCAGAGGATTTTATAAAATTCAGGGTCGGTCATCGGCTCCAGGTCGAGGATGGCGGGCAGAGTGAGGGCGATTTTCTGGCCTTCGATATGCGCGTCGATTTTATTGTCGCCGGAAACACCAAATTTCGGGTTCATGAGGAAGGTAATGTGCTTGTCGGTGCGAAGGGCGGGGTTCTGCCGCGCCAGCATTTCCGTCGCCGCCAGCGTCGCATGGCCGCAGATGTGGCATTCGTCGCCATCGGGTGAGAAGTGGCGGATTTCGAAAACATCCGGCTGCGCGGTGGGCTTGACGAAGGTCGTCATCGGCGTGCCAAGCGTTTTGGCGGCATGGCCCATGATTGCGTCGTCGGGGAAGCTCTCGACAATCGTGACGGAGGCAGGGTTGCCGATGACTTTGGCGCCTTCTTTCGTGAACGCGCTGATATCATAAAATTCCATTAGAAAGCTTCCTTTATAGGCTGTATTTGCTGTTGCGGTGCGCTTGACGCCTCCGCGAATTCCTGCGATGTTTTGGCCGTAGGAGCAACACAATGGCCAAACCCGATATTATCCCCGAAGTCATGGATCTTAAATCCATCACGCTCCTGCCGGAGGCTGACGCTCCCGCCATTGCAACGGTGAGTGCCGAAGACGGCTTCTTCCCCAACGCCCGCCGCAACGACGATTTCCGCATCCGCGCGACCGTCTACGACATGCTCAAAGACGCTGCCCGCATGCTGCCCACCGGTTACCACCTGATGGTTTTTGAAACCTACCGCTCTTTTGCCAAGCAGGAAAAGCTCTGGGCCAATACCAACAAGCTGATGAAAGAACGCTACCCCGATCTGGATGATGTGGCTTTCATGCAGATGTGCGAGAATTTTACCGCCAATCCCTACGACGGCATCGGCTCCGGCCATATGGCTGCCTGCGCGATTGACCTGACGTTGTGCGACGCTGACGGCGCCGAGTTCGACATGGGCACCGCCATGCACGAGAAAAACGAGAAAACCAAGACCGCCGCCAAGAACCTGACGCCCCCGCAGGAGAAGATGCGCGGCATTTTGAAGAAGGCGATGGAAGATGCCGGCTTCATCAACTACCCTGCCGAATGGTGGCACTTCAGCTATGGCGACCATCAATGGGCCTGGCTGACGGGGCGCAAGGAAGCCTACTTCGGCATTCTCGATATTTAAGGACATCATCCGGCTCATGTCGGGCCGAGCTTCCGCGGCGATTTCGGCTGCATGACGCTGTTGGTTGACGGCGCATCATTATTGTCATCATGCGGCTGCGCCAGATACTTCTGGTTGCCCTTGCTCTCCACCGCCGCATAGAAATTCGCGGGATAGATGTGGAACAGGTGCCGCGTGGTGCCGCCGCCATCAAGGTGGGAATATTTGCTTTCTTCCTCGCCGAAATGAACGCCGCCGCTGTTGTGCAGAATGTTGTTCCGCGACCGTTCGTTCTC
>JBBQWK010000229.1:0-3718 GCA_038210695.1 Alphaproteobacteria bacterium | reverse complement strand
GGTCAGCTTTGGCGGTAGCGACATGGCTTTCTGTTCGGCGGTCGCCATGCGAGTCTGGCGGGTTTCATCAGCCAGAACGCGCAAGGCTTTGGAAATGGAGGTCCCGTATTGCTCAGCCTGCATCATGGCGGTGGCAAAGGAACGCGCGGGGCCGGAACCGACACGGGCGGCAAAGCCCTGAAAGGCGCCTTTACGGTCGTTGAGCATGCCCAGTTCGGCGCAAAGAAAGCCCAGTTCCTCCGCCAGTGCTTCCGAGTGGCCGGAAATGGTATCGGCAATGCGGTTGATTGCAGCTTCAATACCAATACCGCCCTGAACGCAGATCAGCATCATGTCGAGGCTGTCGGGAAAGGCGAGGGAAATTTCAAACTGGCGGTTGTCGGCCTTGTTCTTCATCAGCAGGTACGGCAGGAAAAAGCCGATCGCGGCGGAGAGAAGGGCGGAGAGGCCCTTAACACCGTCGCTGATTTCCTTGTCGGATGATGCTAGCACCAGCATTGTAAGACCCAGAAACAGCAATGGCAGAACTATGCGGGCAATGAGGTAAATCAGCGGCGCCATGGGATCGCGGATGCCGGCGCGGAGCAGCAGAGCCTTGGCAGAGTTGCTGGCATTACCCGCCAGCCGCTGCAGTTTATAGGCCGCGGCAATAGACTGGGCGGCGGAGGCTTCCTGTTTCTGGCCTTGCGGCTTGTTGACCTGCTCCCGCGCCTGCTCGAACAGCTGGCGACGTTTTTTCTCGATGACCTCCTTGTAGCGGTCTTTCTTTTCCTTACGGTTCAGCAGCGGAATGGCAAAGCCAATAAAGGTCGCCGCGGCCGCGACCGCCGAGAGCAGCACGATAACGAAACTGTAATTGAGGTGTGAAAGAAAATCCATGACTGCCTCAAATCCTGAAGTTGATCATCTGCCGCATGACAAGCACGCCGCACATCATCCACGCAAGGCAGCAGCCGAGAACAATGTGGCCCTTGAACGAATGAAACAGCGGGTCCATGTACTTGCCGTTGACGAGATAAAGTCCGCTGCCGACGAGAATAGGCAGGGAGCCGATGATGGAGGCGGACGCCTTTGCCTCCGACGACAGCGCCTGAATTTTGCGCTTGAGGCGGAAACGGGCGCGAATAACGTTGGAAAGGTTGCTTAAAACCTCGCTCAAGGAGGAGCCGGTTTCGCTCTGGATCTGCAGGGCAGTGGCGAACATATGCACTTCCGTCAGCGGCACGCGCTTCGCCGTTTCGTAGGCGGCTTGTCCGAGCGGAATGCCAATTTTCTGGTTGTCGTAGATGCGCAGCATTTCCTCTTTCAAAGGGCCTGTATATTCGCGGCTGACCATGGAGATCGCTTCGGACATCGGCATACCGGATTGCAGAAGGCGCACGCAGGCATCAAGCGCGTCCGGCATTTCAGCGAGGAATTTCTTTTGGCGGCCTGCCGCGCGGCGCTTCAGGAACATGCGCGGCACGCCAAGGAAGGCGGTGAAGGTCGCAAAAATAATCGCGATCATGGGCCATGACGTAATGATGTTCAGCATGCACCAGGTGACAATGGCGAAAATGGCAGAACCGATCCAGAAGCGCGATACCGGCGCGTCAATCCCCGCCTGCTGCATCAATTCGCGGATGGAGACTTTGTCTTTCTTTTTTTCTTCGTCCTTGCCGGCATCCTTCAGCTTGCGGGCGATATCCGCGCGCTGCCTTGCCAGCTGCTTGTCCTTGCCTTCTTCCTTGGAAACAGGGCCGGAAGCGCGGGTAATGACGGATAGCGTGCGCGCACGTACCTTTTGCTTGGCGGAAATGCCGCGCGCGAAAACGCCGGCCAACCCCAGAACAATGATCATGGCAATAATGGCAGGAAGCCAGTTCATCTAGGTATAAGCCTCCGACATGACATCGAGTAATTTTTTCTCGAGGCCATACTGGCGTGCGCGCTCGAACAAAATGGGGCGCAGCCCGGATGATTTCTGTTTGCCGATGATGCGGCCGAATTCGTCCTCGCCTTCGTATTCAAAGCGGAACAAGTCCTGCATAGTGACGACTTCACCCTCCATGCCCGTGATTTCGGTGACGTGCGTAACTTTGCGCGAACCATCGCGAAGGCGCTGCACCTGAATGATGACGTTAACAGCGGAAGCAATCTGTTCCCGCACGGCGGAGGTCGGCAGGTTGAGGCCGCCCATGGCGATCATGTTTTCAAGACGGGTCAAACCCTCGCGCGGATTGTTGGCGTGGACTGTACCCATGGAGCCGTCATGGCCCGTGTTCATAGCCTGCAAAAGGTCAAACGCTTCAGGGCCGCGCACCTCGCCGACGATGATGCGGTCGGGACGCATACGCAGGCAGTTCTTCACAAGGTCGCGCATGGTGACTTCACCAACGCCCTCAAGGTTGGGCGGCCGTGTTTCAAGGCGGACGACGTGCGGCTGCTGCAGCTGCAGCTCGGCTGCATCCTCGCAGGTAATGACGCGCTCGCCCTGGTTCATGTAGCGGGTCAGGCAGTTCAGCATGGTCGTTTTGCCGGAACCTGTACCGCCAGAAACCAGCACGTTGGCGCGGCAGGCACCGACGATTTTAATCATCTCGGCGCAGTTCGGCGTCATTGCCTTAAAGTCGACAAGCTTGTCGAGGGTCAGTTTTTCCTTGGCGAACTTACGAATGGTCATCGTGCAGCCGTCAATTGCGAGCGGCGGGATGATGACGTTGACGCGGGAGCCGTCCGGCAAGCGCGCGTCGCATATCGGCGAGCTTTCATCGACGCGGCGGCCGATGACTCCCACGATGCGCTGGCAGATGGTCAATAAATGCTGGTTATCGCGGAATTCAATGCCGGCGCGCTGGATCTTGCCCTTGATCTCGATGTAAATCGTCTTCGGGCCATTGATCATGATATCGGCGATACCCTCCATCGCCAGCAGCTCTTCCAGCGGGCCGAAGCCGAGCATATCGTCCGCTGCTTCCTTGGCAATCTGCGTCAGTTCGGCCGGCGTCACATCAAGCCCGCGGAACTGGCCGATTTCCTGCACGGCAGAGAGAATTTCAGTCCGCGCCGCTTCCGCATCCATGCGGGAGAGAGATTTAAGATCAATACCGTCGCGAAGATCGGTCCAGATACGTTTGCGCGCTCGATCCATACGCGGGTTGGCGACAATGGCGGGCGCGGCAGCCGCAGGTGGTTGCGCGGTGGCAGATGGTTTGGCAGCGACAGGCGGCGGCGCGGCCGATACTGGCGGGGGTGGCGGCATGCCCGCAGAAGGTGTTGCAGCGGCAGTTGCAGGCGCATTCAACGGCGGCACGGCATTCGCCGGAATGCCCGCCACAGGCGGCGGTGCGAGGACGGGGGGGGCGACAACAGGAGGCGACGCCGGAACGGATGGTGCCGGAGCGACGACGGGCGGCGGTGCAGCCAGTACCGGCGGCGGCGCAATAACGGGCGCGGGCGTTACCGGCGCAGGCGACGGCGCGACAACTGGCGGTGCGGCAAGCACAGGCGATGCTGCCACGGGAGGCGCGGCAACCGGAGGCGATATTGTTGGTGCCGCAACGGGCGGCGATATTGTTGGTGCCGCAACGGGCGGCGGTGCCAGCGGCTTTGCGGGCTCCATCACCGGCGGCGATGCTTTTGCCGCAGGCGTGGCGGGCGTCGAGGTGTCTGTGCGTTTACCGAACATGCCAGACTCCTATTTCTTTTTTCCGAGGGATTTCAGGAAACCGAGCGATCC
>JBBQWK010000228.1:0-3726 GCA_038210695.1 Alphaproteobacteria bacterium | reverse complement strand
CTTTTCAAGACCGAAGTGGTCAAGGAAGCTTTGGGTCGACAACCATGTCACGGGGCGGCCGGGCACTTCCCTGCGCTTGCCGGGCTTGATCCAGCCAGCTTCCATCAACGCATCGAGCGCGCCGGGGGAGGTTGCGACGCCGCGGATATTCTCGATCTCGGCGCGGGTCACGGGCTGGTGGTAGGCGACAATCGCCATGGTCTCCATGGCGGCACGCGTGAATTTTTTCGGCTGTTCTTTTTCAAGGCGCAGGTTGCTGCCAAGGTCCGTCGCGGTGCGCAGCGCCCAGCGGTTTTCGCGCTGCACCAGCGTCACGCCGCGGGTGGCATATTGTTCTTTCAGGTATTCAAGCACATCGGGGATCAGCGACACGCGCTCTTTCGGGAAGCGCTCCGCGATCATGCCGACGGTCAGAGCGGTGGAGGAAGCAAACAAGATAGCTTCCACAAGGCGGACATCATCTTGCGTCAGCGCGAGGTCTTCCGGCACGATAACTTCTTCGGCGGTGGTGGCTGTTTCGCCCTCTTCCGCAATCGCCTGGTCATCGGCATCTTCAAGCGTGATGAAGCTTTCTTCGGAGATGATATTCTCTTCCGCGTCGATCATTTCCTGCACCGCGGCGGGGAGCTCTTCGGCATGCTCGAGTTTATGTTTTTTTGCTCTGGCCATGATTAAGCCCCTTCTTCGCTGGTCGTGTCGGTTTTATTCAATTTTGCTTCCGCTTCGGCTTTTGCCTTGGCTTCATCCTCGGCATACATCGCCATGATGAGTTCGTCTTCGGTCAGCTCGCGCGGCGCTTCTTCGGTTATTTCTTCGGAAGTAACTTCTTCGGTCGCAATCTCTTCAGCCGTTTCAACTACAGGCGTTTCCACCAGCGCGACTTCAATATCCGGCGATGCGTTTTTCAGCAGCTCGGCTTCGCGGGCAGCTTCTTCCTCGTCGCGCGCAACTTGTTCGGCGGCGACGCGGTCTTCGGCGGTGAAGGCGTTTTCAGCTTCTTCGGACGGGGATACTTGAACCACCGGCGCAACATTAGCATTGGCAGCATCCTTCGCCACCGGACGGCGGATAAAGATGGGCGCGTAATTTTTTTCTTGCTGCAGCTCGATTGCGCCGCGCTTGACCATTTCAAGCGCACCGCCAAAGGTGGAGGCCACGGCAGAGCGTTTGCGGATGCGCTCGGTCAGGCCCGTCGGCAGGAACATGAACAGCGAAACCCATTCCTGCGGAATTTTGCCGAGCATGCTTTCCAGCCGGCCCATGGCTTCTTCCAGCGTGAAGAGGCGGACAGGGCTTAGCTTGTAAACCGAATTCTGCTGGCGCTGTTTTACATCGCCATAGGCCTTCAGCAGGTCGTAATAGGTCATGTCGTATTTGGCGATATAGGAGGTGGTGAGGCCTTCCGGCTCCCCGCGCGCAAAAACGTTATAGCCGAGGCGCGGCAGGCGGAACAGGTCATCCGCCGTTTTGCGCATCGCTTCAAGGCGGCGCAGCTGGAACTGCAGCGCATCCGCCAGTTCCTGCGCGGTGGGTTCGGATTGTTTCTGTTCTTCGACCGGGATCAGCAGGCGCGATTTGAGATAGGCGAGCCAGGCGGCCATGACAAGGTAATCGGCCGCAAGCTCCAGCCGCAGCGACTGCGCCTTTTCGACGAATTCAAGGTATTGCGTGGCGAGAGCCAGAATGGAAATTTTGGTCAGGTCAACCTTCTGGTCGCGCGCCAGCATCAGCAGCATGTCGATGGGACCATCGAAACTGCCAAGGTACAGCAGCAGCTGTTCGTTCTGGCTGCGCTCCTTAATAAGGTCTTCTTCAAACTTGGGTGTCTGGGCTTCGGTCATCCAACACTTCGCTTTTCGATCATGCGCTCCAGTTTTTGCTGGAGTTCTTGCCTGTTATCATTGCCCTTCCTGAGGGCCGTTCCGCGCTGCGCTTCCGCATCGGCGAGGCGTTTGGCGGCGATGGTGGTGACTTTCGGCGTCACATTCATCGCCAGCTTGCGATCCTCGAAGGGTGCGTTGCACAGCATCGTCAGATCCATCCCTGCCGCCATGGTGCTCGCAATCCGGGTTTCCAGCGTTCCGCCGAGCGCCTTCATCGAGACGTCGTCGGCCAGCAGTACGCCGGTAAAGCCGATTCCCCCTCTGATCACGTCTTCGACGATCTTGGCGGAAACGGAGGCAGCAGAATCAGAATCTATGGAGGAGAATACCACATGCGCCGCCATGGCCCAAACAGCTGTTTTCATATCTGTTTGGCTCAAGTATTTGAAAGGCTTGAAGTCTGTTCTTGATAGTTCTGTTAAATCGGCATCGGTTACCGGCAGGGCGAAATGACTGTCCACCCTCGCGCGGCCGTGCCCCGGAATATGCTTGATGACGGGGGTAATGCCGCCATCCAGAAGGCCGCGGCAGACCGCCTCCCCCATGCGCCCGACCATTTCGGGGCTGTCACTATATGTACGGCTGCCGGCCAGAAACTGGTGGCAGTCCGGCGCCGGCACATCCACCACGGGTGCGCAGTTGACGGTAATGCCGATATCGGCAAGGTCGAGCGCCATAAGGTATGAATTGATACGCGTCGCCTCCAGCCCTTCGGCCTCCGACTTCTGCACGAGCTCGCCAAAGATTTTGGCGGCGGGATATTCATGCCATTCGGGTGCGCGCAGTCTTGCAACCGTGCCGCCTTCCTGATCGATCAGAACGGGCAAGTTCTCATCGCCGACGCATTCGCGGACAGAGTCCACCAGCTTCCGCACCTGATCTTTCGAAACGCAGTTACGCTTGAACAGGATAAAGCCCGCGGGTTTTTCCGCTTTGAACAGCGCGCGTTCTTCGGTGGTCAGTTCCGTGCCGGTGGCATCAATGACAATCGCTTTCAGGTCGGTAAGCATTAAATCGCTCCTTAATAAACGACGATGCAGGCATCGCCCTTGGCGCGGATGACATCGCAGATTTCTTTCGCTTTGGCGCCGGAAACGCGGCCCGCCTGCAGGCGCTGTAACGCGCCGGCAGAGGTATGCACACTTTCGGTATGCATCGACAGGCCCTTCAGCTGCGGGTACTTGCCCTGCAGCTTCGCCCAGTCCTTGTTTGCGGCGGCAGCGTCATGGTACGCGCCGAACTGCATATAGACCTGACCCTTGACAAGGGCGGCAGCGGCTTCCTTCGGCGTTTCTTTCACCGCAGGTTTGGTGGCGACGGCGGCTGGCTTTTTGACTTCTTCTGTCTTCTTCACGTCGGTTTTGACAGACGTATCTGTCGCGGCTTCATCAGCATCATTGCCTGCATCTTCGCTTTCGGCTTCGTCGGCCGGCGCAACGGTTTTGGTGTCGGCAGCCTTGGGCTGCGGCGGCATCGCATCGCGCTTGTCGGTGCCCGCGTCGCGGATGACGCCGTTCTTGATGACGGTAGTCTTTTCATCGCCCTTCGGCACAACTTTTTCGCTGCCGTCGGCATTGGCCTTCATTTGCGTGTCAAGGTTAAGCTTCGGCGTTTCCTTGTCGATAGGCGCGGATTTAATGGCGGCGTCTTTATCAATCGGCTCTTCGGTGCTGGGGCGCAGGCGTTCGACATTATCGACCGATTTTTTCTCGATCGGGTCGAAGACAGTGGAATCCTGATGCGGCACTTCCATGCCGCCCGGATCTTCCGGCTTGAATTTATAGCTGCCCTTGTCCGCCGAAATCGTCGGAATGTCGATGTCGGAGAATTTTTCCTGACCGCG
>JBBQWK010000227.1:0-3737 GCA_038210695.1 Alphaproteobacteria bacterium | reverse complement strand
ATGCAATACCGCGCGCTTGAAAAGGCGCGCGGTATTTGCTTAGATGCGGGAGATTTAAAGGGAATGCCATGAAACACGCAAAAGTCGTCATCGGCGCCAATTATGGCGATGAAGGCAAGGGCCTGACGACCGACTATTTTGCCGCGCAGCATGGCGAAAGCGCGCTGGTCGTCCGTTTCAATGGCGGCGCGCAGGCGGGGCATACTGTTACCGCGCCGGATGGCCGCCGACATGTCTTCAGCCATTTCGGCAGCGGCAGCTTTTGCGGCGCGCCGACCTTCCTCAGCCATTTCTTTGTCTGCAACCCGCTGCTGTTCGTGAAGGAACATGCGCTGCTGGCGGAAAAATCGGTATCTCCGGTTGTTCATGTAGACGCTTCAGCGCCCGTTACAACTCCCTACGACATGATGATCAACCAGATCGCGGAAGAATCCCGCGGCATAACGCGCCACGGCAGCTGCGGCATGGGCTTTGGCGAAACGCTGGAGCGCGGATTGAATGCGGAATTTGCTCTTGGTTATGGAGATTTGAAAGATACCGCAGCCCTGCGTCGCAAGCTGGACATCATCCGCAAAGAATGGCTGCCGCGCCGCCTGCAGGCTTTGGGGATTACAAACCCTGCAACTGTCTGGCAGGAGCGCATTAACGCTGGTGGTGTGCTGGAAAAGTTTATCGACGATACAAAATTTTTCCTCGATACCACCCTCGCCGCCGCGCCCGATTATCTGGTGACCACCAAAGCGCAGATTGTTTTTGAAGGCGCTCAAGGCCTGCTGCTGGATCAGGCGCGGGGCTTTTTCCCGCATGTCACGCGCTCACACACCGGCATCCGCAATGCTCTGGGGCTCGCCACTGCTGCAGGTATCGATAGCTTGGACGTGGCCTACATCACCCGAGCCTATCTGACGCGCCATGGCGCGGGGCCGCTGGCGCTGGAGCTCCCCGCCGCGCCCTCCCCGAAGATCGAGGACAAAACCAACATCACCAATCCCTATCAGGGCTCCTTGCGTTTTTCCCACCTTGATATCAACCAGCTGCAAAATTCCATTGATGCCGACTTTGCCGATTGCACCGGCGGCATCCGCGTGCGGAAGGGCCTTGTCGTCACCTGCCTTGACCAGATGGAGCAGGACATTACCTATATCGAGAATAGTGCCACAGAAACGACAGATGCTGCCGGTCTCCTCGGCCGTCTGCGCGGTCTAGTGAAGCCCGACTTTGTACTGACTTCCCAGGGCCCGACCCGCAGCACCATCGCCGCCGCATAGTGGAACCAATTACCCCGGCGTTGCATTAACCAAGACAGTCTTTTAAACTGGCAGCGCCCGCCACTCTCCCGATCGGAAAAACATGACACGCCTTAAAAAAACTCTCATTGCGCTTGGTGCGACCGGCCTTCTCGGCCTTGTGGTGGCCTGCTCCGGCCAGCGCATCCTGAACGGCTTTGTCACCGATGACGGCTATAAGGTTGTCAAAGACCTCGCTTATGGCGCGGGGCCGCGGCAGAAAATGGATATTTATATACCGGATCATCCCTCGGCAGATGGCTGCACCATATTGTTCTTCTACGGCGGCCGTTGGGAAGGCGGCGAGAAAGGCCTGTATAAATTTGCAGGTCAGGCTTTCAGTTCAAAAGGCTGCGTCACCGCGATTGCGGATTACCGTGTGTATCCGGAAGTTAAATATCCGGTCTTCGTGCAGGATAGCGCTGCCGCCTTCGTCTGGCTGCACGCGCATGCGAAAGAATACGGCGGCAATCCCGATAAACTGTTTCTTGCCGGTCATTCGGCGGGCGCCTATGACGCCGCCATGGTGGCCGTTCACCCCCGTTACCTGAAAGAAGCCGGCGGCCAGCGCAGCTGGATCCGCGGCGTTGTCGGTATTTCCGGCCCTTATGATTTCCTGCCGTTTACCGACAAAGATATCATCGATATTTTCAGTCCGGAAAAAGACGTGGCGACGCAACCCATCACCTATGCAGCACCAGGACTGCCGCCGATGCTGCTGATACATGGCGATAACGATACCGAAGTTTACCCGAAGAACACGCGCAACTTTGCAGCCAAACTGAAAGCCGCCGGCAGTCCCGTGCAAACCATCATCTACCCCGATGCGCGGCACGAGGCGATGGTATTGTCATTGCTGAACGGCTTCCGCGGCAAAATTCCGCTGCTGGAAGATGTTTCCACCTTCGTGCACGCCCAGAGCAAATAATATTTAAGGTTTCGGCGCTTTCGGCGCAACAGGCGCTGCCTGCGGCGCGGATTGCGGCTTGATGGTGAAGCCGAGCTTCTTGAGGCCGTTGGAAATTTCCGGCATGCTCATGCACAAATCCCACAGCAGGCCGGAGCGATGATTTTCAATCATCACCACAATCGGCCCCTGGTCGATGGCGAGGTGGCTGTCGGCAATCCACTTTTTACCTTCATTGAAGGCGTCCTTGAAGCCGAGTTTGCCCCATAGCTTGCCGCCCATCATCTGGTCGAAATGGCGCAAGGCGGCCATAGATTCATCCGGCGTGTAGGGCATGGAGGCAAGCGCCGCCGTCGGCGCAATAACGCCGACATCGTTCGTCGGCGAATGGGCGCTGTACCAGAAATTACTGTCGCTGGCGGTGAGGCCCCAGCAGTCCGGCCCGTAACCTTTATAGCCATGCGGATTGTTGATGCAATGCGCGCGGTTCAACAGAACCTGGTTGCGGTTCTGTTCAAAATAATCAGCGTGCTTGTCTTCCAGCAGCTTGGGGTTCAGGCCCATAAAGGAATAATGTGTGAAGAACAGCGGCCCGCCCAGCGGCGGCCCCAGCGGCAGGTCGATGGTGTTTTCCGGCTTGCCGTTCTTAAAAATGCCGTTATACGACGTGCCGTTTTTGAACTCCGCGCCCTTCGCCCAGCTTTTCTTGTAAACATCGGTCGAAACCGGATGGGTGGGGGATGACGCTGCCAGCACATGGGTCACAAGACATTCGTTCCAGCCCTTGATGGGCAGGTTCATCTGGAAGTCGTGTTTGGGGCTCCAGTGCCAATACAGGTCCTTGGTGCCTTTGGTGTACCAGTCCCACTCCACATCTTCCCAGATTTTAGTAATTTGGGCACCGGTTGCGGCGGCCTTGGCATCGGTCGGGTCTTTCGCAAGATATTCACGCGCCGCCAGCAGGCCCATGACCAGAAACGAGGTCTCGACCAGATCGCCGCCGTCGTCTTTCGGTGAAAAGGGAATGGTCTTGCCGGTGGTGCCATTGAGGAAGTGCGGAAAAGCGCCGTGAAACTTGTCGGCCTTATCGAGGAAGTCCACGATTTTTGTAAGTCGGTCGACAAATTCATCGCGCTTGATCCAGCCACGCTCGACACCCGCGATCATCGCCATGATGCCAAAGCCCGTGCCGCCCGTGGTAACGCTGTTAAGGTCATAGCCGAAGTCCGCCACGACGTTGCTGCGCTCCCGTGCAAGGCCGGAGACAGGATGGCCGAAATCCCAGAAATACTTCAAGGTTTCGCGCTGCACTTTATCCAGCAGCTGCTCATCCGCTTTTGACAGCGGCTGTGGCGGCGCGGGGGGCGGCGCGGCGGGTTTGCGCGCGAACCTGTTGAAGAGCTTTTTCATGATGCGGGGAGCGTAGCACGCTTTTTCAAGGCCACAAATGGCGAAAAAATGCTGCGCCGCCGCAAGGAAAACTAGGCTGCCGGGCCTTCAAAAGCCTTGGGAATCGTGAAATAAAATGTCGAGCCTTCGCCGGG
>JBBQWK010000226.1:0-3760 GCA_038210695.1 Alphaproteobacteria bacterium | reverse complement strand
GTCATCAACCAGGAAACCGCTAAAATGATTGCGGGTCATAACACCCATTTCATCAACCGCGAGGAAGATATGGGCCTGCCGGGCCTGCGCCATGCCAAGCTTTCCTATAACCCGCTGGAAATGATCCCCGCCTATACGTTGCTGCCGAAGTAACCGGTTTGCAGCCGCGAATCTTGGCAGAAAGCCGTATTTTCTGCTAAAAAGAAGGCTATTCGTTTTCCGGCAGGGTTTCCGTCATGAAGATCGTCATCAAAGTCGGCACGCAGGCCATTCTTTCTGCGGATGGCACATTGCTGAAGCCGGCGATGAGCGCGCTGGTGCGTCAGATTGTGACCATGCAGAACAATGGCCATCATGTTGTTCTTGTCAGTTCCGGCGCTGTCGGTTCTGGTCGCCGCGTTGCGCGGGAAGCGCTCGGCCTCGAATTCGGCAGCACCACCGGCGAAAAGCAGGTGCTGGCCGCCATGGGCCAGCCGGAATTGATGGCCGCCTACGCAAAACTTTTCAAGCCGCATGGCTTTGCAACTGCGCAGCTGTTGCTGACCAAGCAGGATTTCCACACCCGCCAGCATTACCTCAACATCGCGCGGCTGCTGGGTGAAATTACCGCCCGCCCCAATATCATCCCCATCATCAATGAAAATGACAGCGTTGCGATTGAAGAATTGATGTTCACCGATAACGACGAGCTGGCAGGACTTATCGCCGCGCAGATCAACGCCGACAAGCTGATCATCCTCACCAGCGTCAACGGCGTCTATGATGGTCATCCGAATGATGCCGCCTCGAAGCTCATCATCCAAATTGACCCCGAAAAGGACAGCTGGCCGCAGGCCTTCGCCGCCAAAACCGCGCAAGGCCGCGGCGGCATGGCGACAAAGCTCGGCACCGCCCGCAAACTTTCCGACCTTGGCGTTACGACGCATATTGCCGGCATGAAGGAAAAAGACGTCATCCTCGCCGTTCTGGGCGCAAACCCGCCGGGCACCACCATTCTGCCGCTGAAAAAGAAATCCAGCCTGAAAAAATGGATCGCCTATTCGGAAGGGCGCAAAAGCGGCGTAATCCGCATCAACGCGCCGCTGTTCGATATTTTGAAGGAAGGCAGCCGCGCCTTGAGCATTCTGCCTGTCGGCATCAAAAGCTTTACCGGCACCTTTGAAAAAGGCGATCTGGTGGATATCGCCGCGCCGGACGGCAGCATCATCGGCATGGGCATTGCCCGCTACAGCGCGGAAAAGCTGCGCGATAATCTGGGCGTCAAGGGCAAGCCGGAATTCATCCATTACGACCACCTGCATATCAAGTCGGGAACTTGAACATGGAAGATGTCATCAGCCTGTTGAAAAAAGCCAAAGCCGCCAGCCGCACGCTGGCGCTGATGCCGGACGCAACGCGGATTGACGTGCTGAAGACACTGGCGCGGATGCTGCGCGACAATACAGATGATATTCTTGGCGCCAATGCCAAGGACGCCGCCGCAATGCGGGCAGATGACCCGCGCCATGACCGCCTGCTGCTGAGCAAGTCTCGCATAGAAGCGATCGCGTCAGACGTTGAAAAAGTCGCAAACCTGCCCTGCCCGCTTGGTGCCGTGCAGATTGATAAGACATTGCCGAACGGCCTGCACCTGCAACGCATCGCCGTGCCACTCGGCTGTGTCGGCGTTATTTATGAAGCGCGCCCCAATGTGACGGTGGATGTTTTCGCTCTCTGCTTCCGCTCCGGCAATGCCGCGGTTTTAAAAGGCGGCAAAGAAGCGCAGTTCAGCAACCGCTCCCTGTCTCGCCTGATCGCCGGTGCCTTAAAAGAACATGGCGTTGATGCCGCCACCGCGACCCTGCTGCCCATCGACCGTGAATCCACCGCCGAGATGCTGAATGCCGTCGGCCTCATCGATGTCTGCATTCCGCGCGGCAGTCAGGCGCTGATCGACTACGTGCGCCAGGCGGCGAAAGTGCCGGTGATTGAAACCGGCGCGGGCGTGGTGCATGTTTATTTTGATGCCGCCGGCGATGTAAAAAAAGGCCGCGAGATCATCAATAATTCCAAAACGCGCCGCGTCAGCGTTTGCAATGCGCTTGATACGCTGCTCATCCATAAAGGCCGGCTCGCGGACCTGCCCGCGCTGATCGAGCCGATGGCGCAATCGAATGTCAGCATTTTTGCTGATGCCCAAAGCCACGCCGCCATTGCCACCAGCTATCCCGCCGCGCTGCTGCATGCGGCACAGGCGGAAGACTTCGGCCGTGAGTATCTGGATTATAAAATGTCGATTAAAGTTGTGACCTCTTTAAACGAAGCACTCGCCCATATCGCGCAATATTCATCCGGCCATAGCGAAGCGATTGTGACGGAAGATAAGACTGCTGCGGAAACCTTCCTTGGCGCAGTCGATGCCGCCGCCGTCTATGTCAATGCCTCCACCGCCTTTACCGACGGCGGGGAATTCGGCATGGGCGCGGAAATCGGCATCAGCACGCAAAAACTGCATGCCCGCGGCCCCATGGCGCTCGAGGCTCTCACCAGCTATAAATGGCTGATCCACGGCGACGGGCAGATACGCAGTTAAGCTTAAGCGCTTTTATCTGCCGGCAATTTATAGTAATTTAACCCCGCGTTGAACCACGGCAAAAAGGTGTAATTCCGGATGACCGACAAAAAAGCTTTCCTGCGCAGTGACTACTGGTTTGGACAGGCCGCCGCCGTTGATGTGCGCGCGCACCATACCGGCAAAATGGTCAATTCCAAATTCACCATGGAAGAACTCTGTGGCACCACCGGCCACCCGCTGGCGGACAAGACGGAAAGCGGCCGTCGCCCCTGCATCGCGGTGGCGAAATTCGGCGGCGACCTCAACCCCTGCCAGGCGATGCATGACCAGCACCTTGGCGACCGCGTGGCGGAAGGCGTGCGTGCCGCCGGCGGCATTCCTCTCCGCTTCGATATTTCACCGCCGCTCGGCGAACCGCTAACGCGCCCGACGTCCATGTACATGCGCAACCTGACCGCGCTTTCCCTCATTGAAACGCTGATCGCCAACCCGATTGACGGCGTCGTGCTGCTGACAGGCTGCGATAAAACCGTGCCGGCGGGGCTGATGGCGACGCTGCTTGTCGACCTGCCTACTATTGTTGCCTCCGCAGGCCCCATGCTGAACGGTTATTACCACGGCGAACAATCCGCCTCCGGCGTTCACCTGTGGAAAAACCGCGAGCTGCTGGCCGCCGGAAAAATCACCGAAGACGAGCTGATGATCCGCTCCTGCGCGGCGCAGCCTTCCGCCGGCCACTGCATGAGCATGGGCACGGCCTCAACACTCAACAGCATGGCGGAGGCTTTGGGCCTGACGCTGTTCGGCGCATCTGCTATTCCATCCCCCATGGCGGAGCGCGCGCATTACAGCTATCGCGCCGGCGCCGCCGCGGTTGAAATGGTGGTGGCAGACCGACGCCCGAGCAGCTTCGTCAACCGCCAGTCTTTCCTCAATGCCGTTGCCGCCAATGCCGCCATCGGAGGCTCCACCAACGCCGTCGTCCATCTGCTGGCCATTGCCAATATGGCGGGCATTAAATTCACGATTGAAGACTGGCAGGAATTCGGCTCCAAAGTGCCGCTGCTGGTTAACGTCAAGCCTTCCGGCGCTTACCTGATGGAAGAATATTTCCGCGCCGGCGGCCTGCCCGCCGTGCTGCGGGAGCTGGAAGCCGCAGGCTTCGTCGATGGTAACAGCGGCTGGTGCACTGGCAAGACGTTGAAA